>JAGOJH010000048.1 GCA_017995215.1 Thermoclostridium sp. | reverse complement strand
ATATAAGTAATGCTTCGGAAAATTTAAAATTCTTTTATCGCAACTGGTAACAACATGTTAACCTCTACAACAAGAATGCCTTAAAGAATGTATATGCCGTGGACAGGTTTCATATAATGAAGTGAATGCCTGGAAAAGGTGAAAACGATGTTGAATTATATCTGGCTGGGGATGGTTTTGTTAGGGGTACTGTGGGCTGCCATCAACGGGAGGCTGGAGCAGGTGACGCAGGCTGTGATTTCTTCTGCAGACGAAGGGGTTCAGCTGTCCATTGTTTTGCTGGGGATCATGTGTCTGTGGTCGGGCTTAATGCAGATCGCACAAAAAAGTGGTTTGATCAGGGCGCTAACGCGCTTTTCAAAAGGGTTGTTCACCGGATTGTTTCCAAAAGTTCCGCAAAAACACAGAGCAATGGGAGCCATGGTTCTTTCCTTTGCGGCAAACTTTCTCGGGCTTGGAAACGCTGCCACTCCGCTTGGAATTAAAGCCATGGAACAGCTTCAAACGCTGAATCCGAATAAAGATTCGGCAACCGATGCCATGGTGATGTTCATGGTAATAAACGCTTCGTGCCTTCAGTTCATTCCAACAACAGTGATCGCTTTGCGCAATGCTGCGGGCTCTGTCGAACCGGCTGGTATTTTACCGCAGGTTTGGATATCTTCCTTTTCTTCCACTGCCGCTGCCATCTTTTTTTATTTTGTATTCAAAGCATTTGAGAAAAGGCGGGAAATCGCATGATGATGATCATGGAATGGCTGTCAAAGGCAGCAATACCGTTTTTGATTGTGATTATCCTTGTTCTTGGGGCATGGAAGAAAGTACCTGTATTTGATACCTTTCTGGAAGGAGCAAAGGAAGGGCTTTCCACCACAATGAGGATTCTGCCTGTTTTGGTGGGAATCATGCTGGGCATTGAAGTCTTAAAGGCTTCCGGCGCACTGGATATGCTGGTATTGCTTCTTCAGCCGGTTACAGACCTGTTTGGCATACCGAAGGAAATTCTGCCGATGGCCATTTTGCGACCCATATCCGGAAGCGCATCCCTTGGCCTGTTAAGCCAACAGCTGAAGGAATATGGGGCTGATAGCTATATTGGTAAAACGTTGTCGGTGATGATGGGATCAACCGAGACAATCTTTTATACTATCGCGGTTTACTTTGGTGCCATCGGTGTTAAAAAAACCAGGTTCACACTTTGGGTGGCTCTGCTATCAGGGCTGACAGGGCTGGTAGCGTCCGTGATCGTATGCAGAATTCTTCCATAGAAGCCCATAAAAACGAAGGTAAGGAGCTATAACACATCTGGTGTTCTGCTTGCATTTTCATGGCTGATCATGGATAATAAAGATGGATTTGAGGGTTGAGAAACTTTTTTCAATCAACCCCAACCTGATATTTTTCTAAAGAGGTTGCCATGAACAGTAAGATGCGTATTCTTGTGGTGGATGATGACACCAATATCTGCCAGCTTGTTAAGCTTTATCTGGACAAGGAAGGCTTTGAGAACCGTTCCGTGCACAATGGGAAACAAGCCCTGGAGGTTTTCAGGGAGTTCACACCCCATTTGGTGGTCCTCGACATCATGCTGCCCGGCATGGATGGGTGGCAGGTTTGCAGGGAAATCCGTAAGTTCAGCAGTATTCCCATCATCATGCTTTCGGCCAGGGATGAAACCTTTGACAAGGTTCTCGGGCTGGAGCTGGGCGCTGATGATTATGTTGTTAAACCCTTCGAGCCAAAGGAACTGATAGCCAGGATTAAAGCGGTTCTCAGGCGATATGACCGGCAGGATACCGACCAGGAGCAGCTGATTTTCCCCGGGATGGTGATCAATAAATCCAACTACACACTGCGCGTTCAGGGCAAGGATATGGAAATCCCCCCGAAAGAGCTGGAGCTTTTGTTCTTTCTGGCCTCAAACCCGAACAAGGTTTTCACAAGGGAGCAACTGCTGGAAAATGTCTGGGGCTTTGATTTTTATGGGGACACCCGTACCGTCGACGTTCATGTGAAACGTCTGCGGGAAAAGCTTGAGCCTTCAGATCCGCACTGGCAGCTGAAAACAGTTTGGGGCGTGGGTTATAAGTTTGAGGTGAAATAATGTTCCGGACAATTTTTCATAAAATGATTTCCATTTTTATTGTTGTCCTGGTTTTATGCTTTGCCATTTCGGCGATCTTTTTTAATATTTCCGTCAGCCGGTATGTGGTGGACCAGCGCACCGAGGTTCTGGATGTTTATGGAGAGCGGATTTTATCCGCTCTTGAAATATTGCTTGACAGCAGGATGGATCCCACCACCTCATACATTTTTAAAAACCTGCTCGATGCCGTGGCAGCAAACACTTCCTCCATCATCTGGATTGCAGATGAGCGCGGATATCTATTGGCCTATTCATCAGTTCCTGAAATTTTTTCGCAAAAGCTTGAATACAGTAATGGTGTTTTTCAACTGACAAACCCAAAGCAATATGGTTTTCAGGAAACCCCGAAGCCCAAAAGTGAAATAGGAACCTTCTACGGTCTTTTCGATGAAACCGGTATGCAGTGGCTCACGGTGAAAATTCCGTTTTCCTACGCGGATATTATCATCGACGGAAACCCACTGCGTGGAAATGTCATCATGCATACTCCGGTTCCGGAAATCAAAAAAACAGGAGCAACTATCCTGAACCTTTTTTTGCCCGCCGTCTTCATATCATTTTTAATTTCCTTCATATTAATGTATATTCTGTCCAAAAGAATCACAAACCCATTAAAACAAATGACCCTCGCCGCCCAAAGGATTTCTTCAGGGGACTGGCAAAGCAAGCTTTCCTTTTCAGGCAATGATGAAGTGGCTGTTTTGGCGAACAGCTTCAATCATATGATTGTAACCCTTGAAAACCTGGAAAAAATGCGCCGGGATTTTGTCGCAAACATTTCTCATGAATTGAGGACACCGATGACCTCCATAAACGGTTTCATAGAGGGAATACTAGATGGAACCATTCCGCAGGAAAGGCAAAAGGATTACCTGAACATCGTGAAAGAAGAGGTGAAGCGGCTGCAACGGCTTGTCAGCGATATGCTGGATATTGCACGAATGGAGGCTGGAGAGACAAAAGTAAGCATTACATCCTTTGACATATGCGAAGCCATACGGCTAAGCGTTATCCATCTGCAGCAGATGTTTGAAGACAAGAACATCAATTTCCGCGCAAGCTTTGACAAGGAAAGCATGCACGTCATGGGAGACCGGGATGCAATTCAGCGGGTTATCATTAACCTTTTGCATAATGCAGCAAAATTCACCCCCGAAAATGGGGATATTTCAGTGACTGTCCGTGACGTTAAGGGAAAGACCGAGATCAATATCTCCGACTCGGGGGAGGGTATCTCCAAAGAGGATCTGCCCTATATTTTTGATCGTTTCCATAAGGCCGACAAGTCCAGAAGCAGGGATAAAACCAGCGTAGGTTTGGGCCTTTATATTGTCAAGAACATTCTGAAAGCCCACCAGGAAGAAATTCAGGTGGAAAGTGAACAGGGCAGGGGAACAACTTTCTCGTTCAATCTTCCAATCGCAGAGGGCTGAGAATAGTTTAGCAGAATCATCTTTAAGAAATTTATATAATGCACACCATAATGCCGAAAGCTCGAGCTGTCGGCATTTTCTTGATCAGTTGACAAAAAAGTAGTAGACGATTGAAGGATGAAAACCTAAAAAACTGGGAACACAATTCACAAATTATTCATACTGGTGTAAAAAATCCTTTGTAGAATAAGATTATGAAAGAAAAACAACAAAGAGATTCAAAATGAAACCTGAACAATACGATTTTCAATGCGATCGCCTGTCGCTATGAATACAGGTGGTACACCGCAAGAAAGGAGAGAGAATTATGAACGAATTCAGACAAGATGGGCAAAACAACCCAAACATTCAGTCCTGGCAGGATCATTCGACAGCTCCACAGGCTCAAAACAGCCAGAATTATTCGAGACCAAGCGATACCGGCAGCCTGCCGCATTCCGGCTACAATTACAACCAACCATATTCCGGGGCAAATGATACCAACAGCCAACGGTTATCCGGCAATGCAAACTATCAAAACAATCAATCGTATTCCGGCAACCCATATTATACAGGCAATCAGCAATATTCCGGCAACCAGCAGCCTAACCCTTATTACAGCTATTACAGCGAAAAGAAGCAACCCGAGGTGGATGAGCTCAAAACCTCCTCCTTTTATTCTGAAAGGTATGAAAAACCACATAAAGGAAAAATGAGGGAGATGATTGTTCCGCTGCTGATCGTAGCGCTGTTAAGCTCTGTTCTTGGGGGCGCATTGGTAGGCGCATGGTTCCAGTTTGGTGCCCCGAATGTGTCCGGCACAACACAAGCCGGGCAGAACAGCTCTGGTTTGATGGGAGATCCGGTGAAGCAGATCGAAATCATTGACAAAACAGATTCCCCGGTGACAGCCATCGCAGAAAAGGTCAGCCCGTCTATCGTTGGAATCCAGGTGAACTACCGTATGCAGGACTGGTGGTTTGGGGTTCAGGATACCAGTGGATCAGGCTCGGGCATTATCATCCGCAGCGACGGGTATATTCTCACAAACAACCATGTCATTGAATCAGCCATGGAAACCGGCAGTAAAATTGCGCAGGGTGCTTCCATCAAGGTGATTCTGCCCAATCAAATGGATGAAACATACGAAGCAACTGTTATAGGCCGTGATGAAAAAACTGACCTGGCAATCATCAAGATCGACCTTACCGAGCTTCCTGCTGCCGAACTGGGCAATTCAGATGAACTGAAGGTGGGTGAACTTGCAGTAGCCATCGGTAATCCCGGTGGGCTGGAATTCATGGGTTCAGTGACTTCAGGCATAGTCAGCGGGCTGAACCGGGTGGTACAGATTAGTGAAAATAAGGAACTGAAGGTCATTCAAACCGATGCAGCCATTAACCCGGGCAACAGTGGCGGTGCTCTGGTAAACTCCCGCGGGGAGGTTATCGGCGTGAACACCATCAAGATCAGCGCCACAGGATATGAAGGGCTTGGTTTTGCAATTCCCGTTAATACAGCCAAAGAAATTGCCGACAGCCTGATAGCGGACGGTTATGTGAAAGGACGCCCACAGCTGGGTGTTTCCATCGACCCGCGTTATACTGAAGACATAGCAAATAAGAATAACGCGCCAATGGGGCTTCTGGTAGCAGAAGTAGTCCCTATCAGTGGTGCTTACAACGCAGGGGTTAAAACCGGAGATATCATTACCGAAATCAATGGAGTGTCTATTAAAAGCTTTAATGAACTGGAAGCCGAAAAGAACAAGTTCAAGGCAGGAGATACAATAGAGATCAAGATATACCGTATTACCAGCATGGAACCTGTAAAAGGAGAGTATTTGACATTGAAGGTTACGCTGGGGGAAGATAAGGGTTAATGCTCTTGATGGAACGATAACAGGGGCGGTGCGGTTTGTAGTATATTACAAAAGCACCGCCCTTTTTCACGTGTTATTAGCGCAAATCTCCAAGTTTTTTTTACCCTGCTTTTCAAATTGCCTGCACAAAGGTATAATAGGATAGGCAAAGGTGTTTAGGCCTAAAGAAAAGCGATTATTCAACAAAACGGGTGTTTTTCGGAAAAAGTGATGGAAAAGGGGATAAGTAATGGCTGTCAGAAGAATTTTTGTTGAAAAAAAACCGGGGTTTGATATCCAGGCGGGCAAGTTACTGCGGGAGATCACAGAAAACCTCAAGGTTGCAGGGGTTACGCGGGTTAGGATCATCAACCGCTATGATGTGGAAGATATTTCGGATGCCGATTACGAGAAAGCAAAAACCTCCATTTTCTCAGAGCCTCCGGTTGATTATATTTACGAAGAGGACCTGCCTGTTTCTGCAGATGACAGAATACTTGCCGTGGAATATTTGCCCGGTCAGTATGATCAGCGGGCCGATAGCTGCGCACAGTGCATTCAGCTGTTGTCCGGAACAGAGCGCCTTGAAGTAAGGGTAGCAACCATTACCGTCATCGAAGGCGTCATTTCAGATGAAGGCTTTGAGCGGATAAAAAGCTTTTGCATCAACCCTGTAGAAAGCCGCGAGGCCGCACTGGAAAAGCCTGAAACCCTTCGTGTGGAGCAGCCTGTTCCGGCAGATGTCGAAACCGTCACCGGGTTTATATCCATGGACGGGGACGCCCTGAAAAATATGTCCTCACAATTTGGGTTTGCCATGTCAGACGAGGATCTGGAATTTTGCCGGCTTTACTTCCGGGATGAAGAAAAGAGAGACCCGACCGTCACCGAACTGAGAATGATCGATACCTACTGGTCCGACCATTGCAGGCATACAACCTTTTTAACACGCATCGAGGATGTTCAGTTTGAAGGCGGACCTGTTACCGATAAAATAAAACAGGTTTATGACAGTTACCTTGAAACCCGCAAAAAAGTGTACGGGGACAGAAAGAAGACCATCTGCCTGATGGATATTGCAACCCTTGCGATGAAAGAGCTGAAGCGCACGGGCTTCCTGAACGATCTGGATCAGTCCGAGGAAATCAATGCCTGTTCCATCATTGTGGATGTAGATATAAACGGAAAAACCGAGCCGTGGCTTGTGATGTTTAAAAATGAAACCCATAACCATCCCACCGAAATAGAGCCCTTTGGCGGAGCGGCGACCTGCCTTGGAGGTGCCATCCGCGATCCGCTGTCAGGCCGTTCCTATGTGTATCAGGCCATGAGGGTTACCGGCAGCGGTGATCCGAGAAAGCCCGTATCCGAAACATTGCCCGGGAAGCTTCCGCAGCGCGTCATTACAACAACGGCTGCTCATGGGTACAGCTCCTATGGTAACCAGATCGGCCTTGCTACAGGTCAGGTTCAGGAAATCTACCATGAAGGGTATGTGGCAAAAAGAATGGAGATCGGTGCGGTGATCGCAGCAGCTCCGAAAGATAATGTGGTTCGTGGAAACCCCGAGCCAGGGGACGTGATCATCCTTCTGGGCGGAAGAACAGGCAGGGATGGATGCGGTGGTGCAACCGGATCCTCCAAGGAGCATACAGAAGAGTCTCTGGCTACCTGCGGCGCTGAAGTACAAAAAGGAAATGCACCCACCGAAAGGAAAATCCAGAGGCTATTTCGCAACCCCGAGGTTTCAAGGCTGATCAAACGCTGCAATGATTTTGGCGCCGGTGGTGTTTCTGTTGCCATCGGTGAATTGGCCGATGGGCTGGAAATTGATTTGGATGCAGTCCCCAAGAAATACCAGGGGCTTGACGGTACCGAGCTTGCCATCTCTGAATCACAGGAAAGAATGGCAGTGGTTGTTGCCCGTCAGGACAGTGGCAAATTTATCCAGCTGTCCCATGTTGAAAACCTGGAAGCAACTGCTGTAGCAGTGGTTACCGACACAAACAGGCTGGTCATGCGCTGGCGTGGAAAAAACATCGTGAACATCAGCCGTGATTTTCTAAATACGAATGGGGCCGAGCAGGTTATCAGCATTGCCGTGAAAGAACCGGCAGCAACCAGTATTGACACCGATTTACCGCACACTGCCGCCGACCTTGGAAGCGCCTGGACTCAAAACCTTCAGCAGCTGAATGTTTGCAGCCAGAAAGGCCTCGTTGAAATGTTCGACAGCACCATCGGCGCTGGCACTGTACTGATGCCCTTGGGTGGAAGAACACAGCTGACCCCGGCTGAAGGAATGGCTGCTAAAATTCCGGTTGAAAAAGGTCAAACCACTACCGGAACACTCATGTCCTTTGGTTTTAACCCGGACATTTCGATGAACAGCCCCTTCCATGGCGCGGTGAACGCAGTGGTGGAAGCGGCAGCAAAAATAGTTGCAATGGGTGGAAACCATCGCAGCATTCGTCTGACTCTGCAGGAGTATTTTGAAAAACCCGGAAAGGATCCGCATCGATGGGGAAAACCCTTCTGTGCGCTGATGGGTGCGTTTTATGCGCAATTACAACTGAAAATACCTGCTATCGGCGGAAAGGACAGCATGTCGGGAACCTTCCGGGATCTGCATGTGCCTCCGACGCTGGTGGCTTTTGCGGTGAACACCGTAGATGTTACTAAGGTTCTGTCTCCGGAGTTTAAAAAAGTCGGAAGCCATGTGGTCTTAATAAAGAGCAGGACGGATGCACTGAACCTTCCGGATTTTGAACATCTGGAAAAGACATGGGACAGCATTCATCAAATGGTTCAAGCCGGTGCCGTGTTATCGGCCTGTAGCGTGAAAACCGGTGGAATTGCCGAAGCTGTCAGCAAGATGTCTTTTGGCAACAGCCTTGGTTTTTGTGCTGAGCCGGGGTACAAACCTGAAGAATGGTTCACGCAAATGCCGGGCAGTATCATTCTTGAAGTGCCAGAAGCATTGGTGCCTGAAGAAATTTTCAGTGGCTTAGATTATGAGATCCTTGGGGTTACCACAATCAACCCGATGATCAGCATTGGAGAAACAAGACTTGGCCTGAATGAACTGGCAGAAGCCTGGCAAAAGCCTCTGGAAGGGATATTCCCTACACTTACCAAGCCCCGTGAGGACAGGCCTGTGAAGGTTTGGTTTGACAGGTATCGCCCAATTCGTCACAGCAATGTTTTCGCAAAGCCTCGCGTCTTCATTCCGGTTTTCCCGGGAACAAACTGTGAGGTGGATTCAGCCAGAGCCTTTGAAAAAGCAGGCGCAGTTGCAGACATTTTTGTCATGAGAAACCTGACACCAAAGGACATTGAAGAATCAGTTCATGAAATGAAAAAGAAGATCAACAACAGCCAGATCATCATGCTTCCCGGCGGCTTCAGCGCCGGGGACGAACCTGAGGGTTCCGGCAAATTCATAGCGACAGTGTTCCGCAACGCTGTTCTTGCCGAAGCAGTTATGCAGCTGATCAAGCAAAGGGATGGTCTTGTACTGGGCATCTGTAATGGCTTCCAGGCGCTTGTGAAGCTTGGCTTGCTACCGTATGGTGAAATCCGCGAGCTGGATCAAAACAGTCCGACGCTAACCTTTAACACTATCGGCCGGCATGCATCATGCCTGTCTCAGACCATGACGTTTTCTTCCCTTTCTCCCTGGCTGGCGAAAACTTCACCGGGTGAGATTCATACCATTTCCATCTCTCATGGAGAAGGGCGCTTTGCAGCATCAGAACAGGTTATCAGTGAGCTGGCCGATTATGGACAGATTGCCACCCAATATGTGGATATGGACGGCAGGCCAACCTATGATATCCGGTTTAATCCCAATGGCTCCGAGGCTGCCATAGAAGGCATCACCAGCCGGGATGGAAGAATTTTTGGTAAAATGGGGCATAATGAACGGTGGACAGAGAACACCCTGCGCAATGTGCCCGGTGAAAAGGATCAGCAATTGTTCGAAGCCGGCGTGGAATATTTTAAATGATAATGATTTTTATATTTTCCCTGCCATTCTCAGCATGTTTTAGCAGCAACAGCCCTCTCAGACTGAAGGAACTGGGAAATGAGGGCAGAATCCTCGCCCGCCGCATACAATGAATTGATAATTGCGGCAGGCTCCGGTCCGCAGAGATGCGAAAAACAGTCCGGGTTCGCCGCATAAAGGAGGCGATGAGGAAAGATGCTGCTGATCAAGCGACCGGTTGACACGGTGATCCGCGTTTATCGCGGCCCCAATATAACAATGCTGTATCCACAGGTGATGGGTCATGAAAGCGTCAATGCAAATACACGAATGAATGTGACAATACGCAACCATACCATGGAACTGGTCAAATCACTGACAATGCCTGAAATGAAGACAACGATCGATGGTTCCTTTGAAATAAAGAACAACCAAAGAGGAATACTGAGCCTTTCTTTAATAGGTTTGGCGGAATTTGGAGGAGCACATCCAATGACAAAAGTGCTGTCCATGACCATGGATACCTCCAGCGGTGAGAATTACGCGCTGCATCAGCTTTTTTTACAGAATAGCGGGTACATCGAGCTTATCAACGCAGAAATCACGAGGCAAATTTCGCAAAGAGATATTCCTTTGCTGGAAGGCTTCAGGGGTATTTCCCCAAATCAGGATTATTACGTATCCGACAGCGTTTTAGTCATATTTTATCAGCTGTATGAATTGTCCCCTTACGCAGCTGGCTTCCCATATTTCCCCATCCCGATCTACATGCTGTCAGAGACGATCCCTGAAGACGGACTGTTATCGCGATTGAATTATTTCATATAGAAACAGTAAAGCATTATAAATGCATTTTAAGGAAGAGGAAAAGTATGAGAAACATCAAACTGGTGCTGCAGTATGACGGCACAAGATACAGCGGATGGCAGCGTCTGGGTGATACCGACAAGACCATTCAGAGCAAGCTTGAACAGGTTTTAACCAGGATGACTGGAACCAATACCGAGGTGATAGGCTCGGGCAGAACCGATGCGGGGGTTCATGCCCTTTGTCAGGTTGCCAACTTTATAACGGAGGACACTCGTACGATCTCCGAAATAAAGGCTTACCTGAACCAGTATCTCCCCGAGGATATTTCTGTTACAGAGGTTACCGAAGCTCCGGCAAGGTTTCACGCAAGGCTGAATGCTGTATCTAAAACCTACTTGTACAGGATATGGAACCTTCCGCATCCCGAACCGTTCATCCGCAAATACAGCCTTCACATCCCAGAGCCTTTTTTAAAGGTAAAGGCAATGAAACGTGCTGCCGAATTCCTGATTGGCGAGCATGATTTTTCAAGCTTTGCATCCCAGTCCTCCAAAAAGAAATCAAACGTGCGAACCATCAATGCTATAGACTTTGAGAAAAAGGACGGCCTTATAGAAGTGCGGATCACAGGTGACGGTTTCCTGTATAACATGGTTCGCATCATCATTGGCACTTTGCTGGAGGTGGGGCTTGGAAAGATGCAGCCCGAGGATATGAATGCCATCATCGAAAGCGGTGACCGGCACATGGCAGGGCCTACAGCGCCTGCTCAGGGGTTGTTTCTTGAGACTGTAAGGTATGGAGAGTAACCTTCGTATACTAAAATCCGAACAACCTGCTTGTGAATAATAACCATCCGGTATGCAAAGAATACCATTAACTATAACAGGGCAGGTGATTGGATGGAAGAACACAATGATGTTAGAATTACTTCTTATGACAGATTGATGAGGGCTTGGGAAAACTCCATGGAATTAACCCGGGACTTTGAGGTGTATTCCAAGAGGGTGGATGACGAAGAACTGAAACAGGTTTTTAAGCAATTCGCCGAGGAGGAGGGGTTTCACGCCTCAAAGTTCAGGGAACTGCTTTTGGCCCGGCAGAACGAAAAGCTTCAATAGCCGGACTGAATTTGGAGTGCTTAAGCGGTCACAGGTAACCATATGTTAACCCCTGCTATCAAGCTGTTGCGAATCCCCGGGTGAGTTCCGGGGATTTTTCATATTCACTTTCTTTTCACTTTTTTACATTTATACTCACTCGTCGGAAGTTTGCTTCTTCATTAACTTTACGCAGACCTCGCCATCGCCAACCCAGACCACAATCTCTATGGGGTAATCCCGATTGTTTTGAAAGCGCAGATCCTTGCTGTTATAAACCACAGTTGCGTCTTTTCCTTCTTCAACATAGGGTACCTGTTCCGAGTGACGGTGTCGCTCCACAATTTTCAGTTCCGCCATCAATGCAGCATTATAGAGGGTGGTAGACACCTGGCAGATACCACCACCGGTACCTTCACCCTTTTCTCCGTTCCCCAGCAGGATGGGTGCCTCTTCATAACCCTTGGGTTCGGTTCTTCTTCCGATAATTTCGTTAAACGAAAAAACCTCGTCAGGCTCGAGTATGGTATGATTAATATCTTCTGCGGCAATTTTTATGTTATGGACACGGTCTTCATCATTGTTCAGGATTTCAGTGGAAAAGTCGGCGATCTCGTTTGGATCCTTCGGTTTGGCCGAAGGTGAAGGAGCACCTGTCAGAGTCGGGCCAAGAGTTAGCGGGTCACTTTGTATACCACCTGGATCTTTCAATGTAGTGTTCTTTGGCGTTTCTGTTTCTTTTCCCGGGCATGCGCTCAATAAAAAAACCATCAGAGAAAAGAAAAAAATAATCCCAAATTTTTTTAGCATCCGTATCACCTCGCATTAGTTTTTGACAAATTGCATGTTCTCATGTGAAGCAATATATTGATTTCGACACAAATAGTGGAATCTAAGAATTGAATGAGTGCTCGTGTTTTGTATGGAACCATTCATAAATATAGTATGAGTGGTCCACGATAATATAAACAGACATCGGTGCGCTCATTAAACAGCAGCGTAAAAAATGAGCAATACATGAAAAATTTACTGTAAAATTAATAGAATAAATTTACATAAAACATCTTGCAAAGTTTTTAAAGCCGTGGTATAGTAGTTGAGTAAGTCGATCTAATACTGGTATGGATATATTTTTTAGGCATGACTCTCTTTAATTTATTGAGGTACAATGTCAAAGAGTTTTATCCAAAATAAATTGAAGGAGGTATTTTGATATGGCGGACAAAACATTAGTTTGCAAAGATTGCAACACAGAATTTATTTTTACCGAAGGGGAACAGGCTTTCTACAAGGAAAAAGGCTTTGAAAATGAACCCCAAAGATGCCCGGAATGCAGAAAAGCAAGAAAACAACAAAGAAATCAAAACCGTGGCGGTAATGGCAACAGATGGTAAAATAAAAAGAGAGCTTAGCTCTCTTTTTTATTGCGCAAACTCACTATCATATCTATCCTTCTACTTTCTTTGGATATATCGCAAACCCCGCTCATATAGTATTAAGTATAGTACACCGTAGGAGAGGTGCATATGTTCATTGTTTTTCGGATGAAGCGCCTTTTTTTAGTTCCTGTTCTTTTCGTATTGATCATCTGTTTATTGCTTATTTTTAATGAGCATGAGGATGAATTAATCTTATGGGAAACTATTCCCGTAAACAGTGAGCTAACAGAAGAATATAGCCCTGTTGTTGAAGATATCATTGCCATGCGTAACCAAGCAATGCTTGAGCAAAACACTGCGGCAATAGAACCTCTTTATAATCAGAAGACGACTTATGGCATTTGGGCCTTTGAACACGAGGAGAAAAAAATAAAATATCTGCATCAATGGGCAGATAAACAGGGTGTACGTTTTACCGATATCGGAACTGCTTTCAAGGTTCGATGGGTAAAAAAGAACAGTGGAAAGATAACCGTGAATTTTTCAGCCATTACCGAATACACCTATGCGTACGAGAACCAAACCGACTGCACCAACTCACTCAGGATTGCCACCTATCATGTCATGGACTTGTCCGCAGGGCTTGAAAGCTGGATTATTACAAAGGAATGGTACACCGATCCCTTTGCCGATTCTCTGAACCTGGATAATATCAAAACAGAGGATAACAAAGCGTTTATTATGACACAGGAGAAAAGAGATTTCTCCGGCATGAATGAAAGACGCGGCGGCGCAGTGGAATATGCAGATTTATATTGTGGAGCCAGCGACGATTCAGAGTACTATTTTACGTATAATAAAAAATATAAAAACTATAATGGCATGGGCGGTGACTGCACCAATTTTGCATCCCAGGTGCTGCACGAGGGAGGAAAGTTCAAAAAAACCGGCAGTTGGAATTATGACAAGGATGGCAATCATGCCTGGCTGAACGCACAGGGCTTTAAAGATTATCTGATTTACAGCGGCAGAGGATCACTCATCGCACACGGCACTTATGATAAAGTGCTTAAGCTTTCCTACAAATTATTACCCGGTGATATTATTGCCTATGAAAAGAAGGGCAAGGTAGCCCATATTTCAGTTGTAACCGGCGCAGATTCCAGGGGATATTCCATGGTGAACTGTCATAATACCGATCGGTTCAGGGTTCCATGGGATCTGGGGTGGAGTGACAAGGGGATCAAATTTTGGCTGATCCGTGTGAATTATTAAAAATCAATATATCAACCCAATAAAACGAACATCATTCTGATTATAACGAAGTATTCTCCACGCATTTAAATAACCTTAACCGGACATGGCGAGCAATCTTCAGGACTGCATCAGCAGTCCTTTTTTGTGGCGTACCGGGTATGTTTTGGTTGGTTATACCTCATAAGATTCGTTCTGAATGAACCAAAGAAGCTTAAAGTGGACAATTTTATGGTAAACCTTTTTATAGTGCTTGCATACTATATAGCGAGCCAAGTTTATTAGATATTTGACAGAGGGAGGTGTAGCAAATGTTGGAATATGATTTCACCGAATTAAAAAATCAGTTGAAGGTTGAGCTTAAAAACGAACTGGAAGCGGAGCTCGAACAGAAGGTATGGGTAGATGACGAGACTGAGCAAAAAACCCGCCAAAAGCAAACAAACAAGCAAATTAATTACAATTATCTGATCCAGAAGCAGTACCAGGGCCAGAGTGCCGAAAATGACTCTGAATCCGAAGCTGAAGTTGAAAACGTCACAAAAACCAAAACAAAAGTTGAAAGCGAAGCAGAAGCCAAAAATAAAATCAAGAACAAGGCAGATTCCGACAGCCGAGCAAAAGGTGAAGGTGAAGCTGAAGTGAAAGTTGAAGTCGCAGCAGACAAAAAGCCGAAGTATTTTTAATGGCTGATTAGAAGGTTTTACGAAGTAAAATCCGGCAATGAGCGACCCGTATCTAGAAGGTTTTACGAAGTAAAATCCGGCAATGAGCGACCCGTATCTAAAAGGTTTTACGAAGTAAACCCGAGCAATGAGCGACCCGTAAACTATTTGAAGAGCGGCAAAGCTGGATTTGCCGCTCTTCAATGTATCCTGCCTTGCAAAAAGGAATAGGATTATGTTGAGCGAAGTTTAGCAACAAGAACACAGAAGCAGAAATATGTGTGAACTAACATCCTGAATTAAGTATAAACCTGAAGTAGGAAGTGAGGGGGGTAAAGTGGAGAATGAACCAAAGGATTTAGAACGAAAGAGTGTGCAATATAACTCCCAGGATCTCGATCAGGAACAGAACATGGATGTCAATCCTGTGCAGAACAATACCGTTCATGTAACTGTAAACCATGAGGAAAGGGATTTATCCGCAAAAATAACCGGGGTGACCTATAACGGGAAAAGCAAACAAATATTGAGCGGTATCGTTATTTTATTGTTCTTCGGGTATGAGGGCAATATTCCGGTAGCCAGGACAAAGTCTGACGAATATGGTAATTTCAGCATCGAGAATTTGCCGGCTGGATTTTACAACATCCGAACCCAAAACGAATATGACGAGATCAAGACACTCTATATGAAACTACTGCCTGGGCAGGATGCCTGTCAGGCTGTTTTTGTCTGAAAGGTGGTGAATGGAACCTGAAAAAAACACCTTTGCTGGGTATATTGTTTGCGGTAACAGGTTTGACCAGGTATTCCCCAGGCTGAGAGAAAAGTGTAATGACGTTTAAAATCGCATTTGAAGAAGAGCTTGAAGCATATCAGATGCGTTTTTGAAGCGTTCGTCCGGATTTTTTCGTATGGCTTTCTCAACAACTGAGGTCAAAGCCCATGGAATTTCAGGGTTTTTTGCTATCAACGGAACTATGCTTAGTGAGGCTTCCCCCGGAACGCTGCCTTTCTGGTCAAATAGATCGGAGCGTTTTAACAAATCGCCGTTTAGCAGGCCATAAAAAATGATCCCGACAGAGTAAACATCTGCCTGAGCCTTCAGAGCGCGATATCTTTCAAATTCAGGAGCTTTGTAAACCTGTGTTTGCCTGCAGCCGGATGTCAGACTGCCAGAGAGGCCTGTGGTTTCACATATCCAGGCCAACCCGAGATCACCCAGCCTTGCATCGCAATGACCACTGGGATTCTTTTTGAAAAGAATGTTCTCTGGTCTGATATTCCCATGCACGATACCCAGTTCATGACAATGCCGCAGACCGGTCAAAACATCGCAAACCATCGTGCATGCATCATTCCAGGATAAATTGTCGCTGGAACGGGCTTCAAGAAAATGGAGCAAATCACCTTCCGGCATATATTCATATATCAGATAAATTCTATCCCGATAAACAACGTTTTCATACATTCTGACCAGATTGGGGTGAGATACATCCTTAATTGAAGAAATTTCACGCTTCACGGACAAACTGTCCTCTGTGGACAGGCGAGGAAAAATTGCTCTGATCTCTACAAGTAAACCGGTTTGCTGATGCCGTCCCAGATAGACCAGCCCCATGCCGTCCTCCCGAATTTCCCTCAGAATACGGTAATCTTCCAAATCCTTCAGATTCCGCTCAAAGCTGAAGCCTAAAGAACATTGATCACACATAAAAACAGGGTAACCGTTGGACTGCATTTCGGAAGTGGTTATTTCAACCGGAACCGGCGCACCACAGGAGAAACATTTCACCTGGGTGTCATTGAAAAGCTGGATTTCCTGAACAACAACCGAATGAGGTGAAAGCTTTGGTTGTGAAGGTGTGTCAATCACAGCACCGGTGGATACCTGCTTTACGGGATCGGCCATGTCGCCAAGAATAATTGATTCTCCGTGGCCATAAGCATTTGGCATAGAGCGGATATTCTCTGAACAAACCCCTTCAGGGTTCATAATATCGCCTTCAGATAGAACTTCTTTTGAGTTTACGAGTTGATCGGCAGGTGGCTCAATGCATATTTCCATCGCAGGTGATTTAATTACAGGAATTTCGTATGCTTCACCGGTAGCCTCCAGTTTAAAAACGGTATTCCCCGCAATAATGCGATCCCCATCGAAAACTTCAATTTGTTCACCCAAAACCGGTAAAGTGGTATTGCCTCTTTGGATGAGCGTGCCATTCGTGCTGTTGTTATCACGAACAAAAAAACGGGGAGGAAGGTAATCAATAAAAAAATGTTGGCGGGAGGTAAGGTGCTCACAGGGATCCACTTTAAAATCGACAGCTTTGCCGGCTCCGCCCCTGCCAATACAATAGGTGCATGCAGCCTTTATTTCAAGGGCTTTATCCCTGTCATATCCCTTTATAACAACCAAACGACCTGCCATAATCTCCAATTCTCCCGTGCGACTTATCTTATAAAAGTATACAAGAATTATATCATTGTTATGAAACAATTGTAAGGTAAAATCAGGAAGTAAACCAAACAGTAAACCAACCAGTAAACCAACCAGTAAACCAGCTAATAAACCAGCTTGGACACCGGCTATCGTTTTGTATGATTTGATATTCTGTCCGGCCATCAGAATATTCTAAATAACGTTATTTGTGAAATGAAAAGACACCACATAAAGATATACGATATCAGTCTGTGGTGTCTTTTTGGCTAATCTACTACAAAATGATACAATGCACACCCATTTTACTCCATCTAACTTTAGTGGCTTTAATAAGTAACCACATCTTATACTTGGATTATTCTGTATTAGTGTCTCACCAAAGCCAGTAATTCGTCCATCAACTTCCCTTGATCGGGATAAAATGTTAGAGCCTACTTTGTGATACTGAGCGCTTTTTCAATCACTGCAATGGCATTTGCAACACCATCTTCGCTTCTTAACATTGCGCCCACTTCGGATGCATGATCTTTCATTTTCTGGTTATTCAGAATATCCAGAATTGCTTTTGTATAGTTTTCAACCGATAGCTCTTTACACCAGATCGGCTTCGTACCGATACCCATCCGGTATACCCGATCACCCCAATAAGGCTGATCCCCGCCAAAGGGGACGATGATGCTGGGAACACCCGCGCGGATGCCCGCAGCTGTTGTACCGGCTCCGCCGTGATGGGACACCGCAAGCATTTGCGGAAACAGCCATTCGTGAGGGACGTTTCCGATCTGCATGATATTCGATGGCAGATCAACCCCATTTAAATTGCGCCAACCCGCCGATAGAATGGCACGCTGGCCCGTTATTTTTAAGCTTTGCAGAATGATGCGAAGAATCCTGTCAAAGTTTCCGCCTACCGTACTGCCGAATCCAATGTAGATAGGTTTGCTTCCTGCGCTTAAAAAATTTAGCAGCGTTTCATCAGGGTACCAGTCTTGATCTAATTCCTTGATCCAAAAGCCTGTTAGATGCTGATGGTCCACATATTCTTTAGGCTTCGGTGCAAGGATGGAACTATACGCATAGAGCGTGGGAACTGGCTTGCCGTTCATTCTGCGGTAGGGGAACTCGAAGAACTTTATTTTTCGCAGCCCCAGCTGGACTCGCCAGTCATTCAGCAACTTCCTTGTAGCACGGGACCACAAAATGTCCCCTACCTTAAAGGTTAGCTTGTTGTACCAGCCACCAAGAAATAAACGCGGCGCTGTCATGGCCGGAAACTCCGAAGTCGGATCGAGGGGAGCGAATAAGCATCGAAAACAGGGGATGCCCAGTTTTTCTGCTACATGGTAAGCTACACTGCCCAAGGTGCTGTAAAGAATGGCATCCATTTCCTGACACGCATCTTCAATATTGGAGAGGAATTCTGCTTTGACCGGATTCAGTAAATCCGGTAAGCTGCTGAAATACTCCACGGGAGATACCTGTTCGCCAATCAGGCGCAGCATAATCTGCTTGGCATCGCCAGCCATGGGCGCATATTCAAAGCCTTCCTGCTCAATAATTTCTTTAAAAACGTGCATTGCACAAATGCGTATCTGGTGTCCTTTGTTCCGCAGTCCCTCGCCAAGCGCAAGGAATGGCTGAACATCCCCGCGGGAACCAATTGTAATAATAACAAACTTCATAGGGTATCCTCCTCTGGCAGAAACGGTACATTGAAAAACTGAAAAAAAATAGTAGGTATGAGGGACAGGTAATCCTCGGAGTGGTGTTGCCCATCCTCCTGTCTGCCCTGATGTGTCAGCGGTAAAATAGCAGACAGAAAAATCTGTGTAGCCAGCTTCGTACCGGCCCGCTTCAGCAAAGTTGTTTCAGGAATCACACCTTCAGCGACGCCGTCTCTCATTAACGTTTCAAGAGGAGCAACCAGTGCGTTTGTTCCCAGCGTGTCAATGACATAATTGAAATACCTGCTACGCATGGAATCTTGATCGAAGTAGGTGTCTATTTGCTTAAAATCCAGGATGGCATGGCGATGAATTTCAAGGACTTTCACCATTCTGTCCTGATAGGACAGCTCTGGGTTTTGCAGAATCGCTGTAATGTTTTGTACATGTTCTTGCATATATTCTTGAACCATTGCTTCAAACAAGTCATCCTTTGACTGAAAGTAGTAGTAAAAAACGCTGGGGGATAACGCGCTGCCGCCGCCCACCTCCAGTAAAATATCCTGAATTGAGGTATAGTCATACCCTTTTTCAAAAAACAGCTTTGAAGCTGCCTCTGTAAAAACTTTTCTTTTTATATCTGGATCTTTTTTCGGCCTTGCCATTCCCTTTACCTCATAGTTTATAGAACGTATTCTATAAACTATTCTACTCTACTATTTCTTTTTGTCAATGGATAATACGATACCCACTATTCCATTTAAATTAAATGCACACCCCTTCAAAGGTACTGACCCCAACAAACTTGACAGTCAAGAATGCACCCATTATTTAACAGCACAATGCATGGCAAATTGCTTGTTGTTACATCAAATGTATACCTGTCGATGTTCGACCGAAAGAAACATGACTATTGGGGACTGCCGTCCCCATACCCCTGCGAGTTTATCCGCTTTGGGCTTTACCGGTAAATGGGATTGCGGACGTGTTTTGCAGAGGGGTGCATTTAGATTTGTAAAGTGCGTGGGGGTCAGTACCAAATGTTTAACGATTCTCCCTAACAGTTACGGATAAAAATCAGTCACCATTCACCGTTTTACTGGAAAACCGCCCCTACAAAACAACCTCACTCACCCGTTCTACTCCCGCAAACCCCTTGCCTTAAGCCTTTCATGGCAAATAAAAAACCATCTATCGATAAAATCTTTTTATCAATAGATGGTACTTTATCTGGTGCGGATGATGGGACTTGAACCCATACGCCATTCGACACACGCCCCTCAAACGTGCCTGTCTGCCAATTCCAGCACATCCGCAATATTCGGTTGTTTACCGCGCTGACAGTGTTTACCGCAGCAAAAATAATTATACATGGGAACAGGAACGGTGTCAAGTGATTTTTCCTTCCAAACCACAACCAAAATAACACTCCGCTCAATCAGTTCATAAGTCGTTACAGCAGTATTTGTTTTATCCGGAACGTAGTGGTGTCAGCCTGAGCGCAGCGAAGGTTCTCGTCAGGAGTAATGCGAGATCCTTCATTTCGCTAAGGATAGCAGCTTGCGCCTGCCTGTGAACAGTAACTTCGATATAAGCCCATTAACCGATGTGAAAAACTTCTATTGAATCAATCGTTTCAATCTGGTACAATTTAGCTATAGATTTTATGGCGCCTTCATGATTTGTTGAGTTTCTTCCATAAATAATAGAAACTCCCGTTGAATTTGCAGCTAAGCTGCTTTTTATTTTGAAGGCGCGAATTTAGTTGAATATCTTCCTTGCGAAATAAGGGGAGATATAAGGAATGAGGAAACAATATGGCAGGAATTTTTGGTTTATTTGATTATACAAAGGAAGGTCCGGGTATTCCAAAGGATGCACCGCCAAAGCCCAGGTTTGTGATATTCTTTGAGGTTTTGGGGCGTAAATTTTGGAAAATCATACGAGTCAATCTGATGTTTGGGCTTTTCAATATCCCTGCAATCCTGTTTTTACTTTTGTTTTCGGCCTATTATCTGCAATTAATCATTCCGCCCGAAACCTTGTTTAAAGAAGAAATGGATGTGCTCGGTTACCTATGGGGGGCGGCTGTTCCGCTATTGAGCGTATTTGTGTGCCTGCCGATGATCACGGTTGGTCCTGCACAGGCGGGGATGACCTATATCCTTAGAAATTTCTCACGGGAAGAGCATGCTTTTTTATGGAGCGACTTTATTGAGCATGCAAAGAAGAATTTTAAGCAAGGCATGATTGTAGGGGCCATTAATCTGTTTATTACAGTGCTGGTATTGCTGGATATTTATATCTATCTTAAGCTTCCGGGCAATTTCCTGATTACGGCCGCCAGTACGATGATTTCAGTAGCTTTTGTTGTCTTCATGATGATGAGCATGTATATTTATCCAATGATGGTCACCTTTAAGCTGACTATTCGGCAGTTATACAAAAATGCTGTGCTGTTTGCGATTATGAAGTTTATCCCCAATCTGTTAATCCTGATTCTATGCCTTGCGATCGTGATCGTTCCGTTTTATTTCAGCCCGGCCATAGGCTATGTCCTTTTCATTTCCATCACGATGGCACTGATTTGCTTTATCACCAACTTTTATGTCTATCCGAATATCAACAAGTACATGATAAAACCGACCCTGGAAAAAGGGGAGGAAGAGCAGGTCCCGGCTCAGGATTAGTTCAAACAAAACAAACAAAATAAAAGAACCACACCGTGTTTCACTCGTGGTACACCCTGACAACGCCAATGCAATCTGGGCTGATAACAAGCTAAAGTTTGCTGCTTACTCATGAACTTGGGCGAATATGACGGAAAACTGACAAGAGAGCAAACGATAGATTTTCTTGCAAAGATTGGTGTTAATAAAGGCGTCATCCCTTACGGGACAACGCCTTTTCTGTTGTGTATGGTCTTGGGCTGGTTCAATAGTTTGCATTAAAGGAGTGTGTACACAAGTTTCTGTTCGTATCAGTTTTAAGTGCTCTGGGTAAGCTACTCTAATGAACGGTGTCTTCCTTTGTTCTTGCGTGTGCTAAATATATGAAACAAATTAAAGGCTTAGCAGATCCTGCATTGAGTAAAAGCCTGGTTCCTTGTCGTGCAGGAACACAGCTGCTTTTAATGCGCCTACTCCAAATATCTCCTTGCTGTTTGCAGTATGCCGCAGCTCGATAATTTCATCATTTCCGGCAAAGATAACTGTGTGATCCCCGGCGATATTTCCTCCGCGGATGGCATGAATGCCGATTTCATCTTTACTGCGTTTCACCCTTTTCGTATGCCTGTCATAAACGTAACGGTACTTCTCAGGAAGAGCCTGGTTGATGGCATCGGCCAGAGCCAGGGCAGTTCCGCTGGGAGCATCGATTTTCTGGTTGTGGTGCCGCTCGACAATCTCAATGTCGAAATTGGTATATAGCAGCTTTGCAGCTGTTTGCACCAGTTCCAGCAGAAGATTGACACCCAGGGACATATTTGCTGAAAACAGGATGGGTATCTGATGGGAGAATTCCTTCAACCTTAATACCTGCTCTTCAGAGATTCCGGTAGTTGCCATTACCAGGGGGAGCTTTTTTGATACCGCATAGCTAAGCACCTGGTTCATAGCGGAAGGATGTGAGAAATCAACTATCACATCAACAGCCACACTGCATTGCTCCAGTTGTGTAAAAACAGGATAGTCATTGGCAACAGTATCATTCAGATCGTAGCCGGCAACGATTTTTACATCCTCCCGGTAGTGAGCGAGATTTGTAATGACACGCCCCATTTTTCCATTACAGCCACAAAGTAAAATTCTGATCATCACCATGTATCCTTTCGTTCATGCTTCTTTTTAACTATATCAGCCCGTATTCCACCAGTGCCTTTTTCATGGTTTCAAGTCCCTTAGCACTGATTTCCACCAGGGGCATCCGGCATTCACCCACATTCATTCCCATTAAATTCATGGCTGCTTTCACGGGAATGGGGTTCACCTCGCAAAAAAGCGCATCTACCAGGTTCACCGATTTAATCTGCAGGCTGCGGCTGGTTTCCAGGTCGCCCTGTAAAAATGCGGCGACCATTTTATGCGTATCTGCAGGAATAATATTTGCCATCACTGAAATAACACCCATGCCGCCAAGGGACATCAGCGGAACAATGCTGCCGTCCTCGCCCGAGTATATTACCAGGTCGTCGCCGCAAAGCAGTCGGATTTTGGCTACCTGTGCAAGGTTGCACTCCTTGACGGCAGCGATGTTCTGTATTTCAGACAAGCGCTTTAACGTTTCAGGATTAATGTTTAAATTAGTTCTGGAAGGGACATTGTAAAGCACAACAGGGATCTTAATGGAATCGGCAATGGCCTTGAAATGCCTGTAAAGCCCTTCCTGAGTGGTTTTATTGTAGTAGGGTGTAACTGAAAGAATGGAGTCGACCCCAACCGATTGCGCATATTGGCTTAATTCAATGGCATGCCTTGTGTCATTGCTGCCCGCACCGGCCATCACATGAACCCGCCCCGCGATTTTCTCTACGGCAAACCGGATTACTTCCTTGTGCTCCGCATCGGGCATTGTGGAAGCTTCACCAGTGGTTCCACAAATGAGAATGGAATCGGTTCCTTCGTGAATCTGCCATTCAATCAGCTCTTCAAGCTTTTGATAATCAATTCCGTCCTGGGTAAAAGGTGTTACCAGGGCTACACAGGAACCCCGGAAAAGTGGCTGCTTCAAAATCATCACTCCTTATCCCTGTATTCAATCAGTTTTTGTGCGATTTGTACTGCATTGGTGGCAGCGCCCTTGCGGATATTGTCGGCAACAACCCAAAGGTTTACGCCGCTTTCAACGCTTTCATCCCTGCGGATTCTTCCGACAAAAACCTCATCCTTGTCAGAAGCGGTAATGGGCATGGGATAGAGGTTGTTGGCCGGATCGTCCTGCACCACAATGCTCGGGAAGCTGCGAAGCGCTTCTTTCAATTCGGCCAGATCAAACGGTTTTTCAAATTCAACATTGATGGATTCGCTGTGTCCATTAAATACAGGAACCCTAACGGTAGTAGCAGTAACGCGAAGGTTGGGAAGGCCCATGATTTTCCGGGTTTCGAACACCATTTTCAGTTCCTCCTTCGTATAACCGTTTTCAGTGAAAACATCAATGTGGGGCAGACAATTGTTAGCAATAGGGTGAGTAAACTTCTGTGGTGCTTCGCCTTTCAAGCCATTCTCCAGGTCTTTCCATCCTGCGACACCAGCACCTGATACCGCCTGATAAGTAGAATAAACAACCCTTTTCAGTACATACTTGTCATGCAGGGGCTTTAGTGCGACCACTGCCTGTATTGTTGAACAGTTGGGGTTTGCGATAATACCCTTGTTCCAGAGGATATCCTCTGGGTTCACTTCTGGAACAACCAGCGGAACCTCGGGATCCATTCTCCAGGCGCTGCTGTTGTCGATGACAACACACCCTTTTTGTGCTGCGATGGGTGCAAAGGTCTTGCTGGTGCCTCCACCTGCTGAGAACAGGGCAATGTCAATACCGCGGTCAAAAGAACGCTCGGTCAGTTCTTCCACGATATAATCCTTTCCGAGAAAGGTGATGGTTTTTCCGGCAGATTTGCTGGATGCAAAGAAATAAATTTCTTCGATTGGAAGCTTTCTTTCTTCCAGAACCTTCAGGAATGTGCTTCCGACCATACCGGTGGCACCGACGACAGCAAATTTAAACTTTTTCATTGTAAACCCTCCCAATTATTTATACTATAGTTTTTTATGTTTTAAAACTTCGTCCTACTGTATGAATGCTAAACTGAGAACCTGTGGATGGATTGTTCAGTATACAAAAAAACTACCGACAGAACAGCCAGTAGCTTCAATTACCCCCAGTGGGGGATTTTTAACCACGGATAGCGCTCCATCAAATTGCATTGATGACAGTTCTGCAGCTATTCGCTGCACAACCAGGAAAAATCTTTACGGGAAGATCATCCTTCGGCATTTTTTCCTTTCCATCCATTTCTTCAGGACCCATATCCCTCAATGAACATACTGATAAAAAATGCGCCTCTATCATTCCATATTTGGTATTGCTTTTATCTTATGCAGCTCCCGCAAAATAGGAACTGTCTGCTAAAAGTTAAAGATATATTAACATCAAAACTCAGTCCTGTCAAATTAAATTTTTTGCACGGAAAAATTTTTCTGATCGATTTATGAAAATGTCTCATTGTAATGTTGACAAAAACAAGAACCCTTTGTATAATGAAAAAGTCGCTGAGAGCACAGTGGGTATGCGGGTGTAGTTCAATGGTAGAACTCCAGCCTTCCAAGCTGGCCGTGAGGGTCCGATTCCCTTCACCCGCTCCATTTTTGTGCCTGTAGCTCAGCAGGATAGAGCAACGGCCTTCTAAGCCGTGGGTCAGGGGTTCGAATCCCTTCAGGCACGCCATTTAGGGATCGTTCGTTGGAGTGGGTTCCAACCTCGGTCCTTTTTTCATTTTCTGAAACCTGTTCTCACCAGTTCTATCTATTGCCTAAATTCCCACACTATTTATACAATACATCCCTAAAAGCAAGATAAAAAAGACCTTTTAGTGCATTTTTATCTTGCTTTTTTAATATGCGTATAGTATAATTATACTATACGCATGTGAGGTGAA
>JAGOJH010000047.1 GCA_017995215.1 Thermoclostridium sp. | reverse complement strand
GCTCAGGCCTGTGCCTGAAAGCTTGTTGGCTTGCTGAAGAGTTTCAACGGTCGTGCCAAAGCGTTGGGCAATCCGGGACAAACTGTCCCCGGCAATAACAATATACCACATAAAAACACCTGCAAATTCTGTTTCTTTAGTAACCAATATATGAAACAGCTGTTGCAGGTGTGACAGACAGGCCGGGCGACCCTGGTCTTTGTCAGTTTTCATTATACAGCCTGTAGATAAGGGTTGCAGCCTGCTGCATATCGAAGTTTCCTTCGGGGTTCAACATCTTGTTATAACCCACAATGATTCCAGACTTCACCAGGATGGCCATGCTTTCTTTCGCATAATCTGAAACACTGCCGGCATCTTTAAACTCTTCCAAATCAGAAGCCGTGGCCTGAGGAAGAACCCGGCCAGCAGCCTTTAAAGCCCTGACCACCAGGGTGGCCATGTCCTGACGGGTAATATCCAGGTTGGAACCCAGTTTATTATCGCCAATTCCTTTCGAAATGCCCAGCTTTTTGGCGACTCGCACTGATTCGCAATAAAAATCGTTCACAGCAACATCTGAAAAATTTCCGTTTAATTCTGCGTGCAAATTCAAGGTATTGATCAGCAAATAGAGGAACTCAGCCCGGGTGATATTTCGGCCAGGATTGAAAGCATCGTCGTCAACCCAGCTGTAAAAGCCTTTGGAGGCCAGTGCCTGTATATACTCCTTTGCATAGGCATCAGAAATGTCTGAATAGGTTTTTTGCTCAAAGGTAACGGCATAATTCCCCGAAACAGATGGCACAAACGAGATCGTGCCTTCTGAAGGGTTATATTTTCCTGAAGGCACCGGGACAAGCTTTGCTCCGGATATAAATTGCACGGTAATGTGATCAGGTTTTTTCAGTTCTTCCGACGCAGGGTCATAGCTCCACTGAACCTTATCATAGGTGATTCGACCGGAAGGTTCCAGGCCTTGATTAACTGCAACCTGAAGAACAGGACGGTTACCGATTTTCTTCAGCAGGTCCTTGCTGATTTCATTTTTGTCTGCAAGCGAAACCTTTGTTTCTTTCACTGTAATTGCTGCCTTTGGACTGAACTGAAACCAGTTGATATTCATCAGGTAATCGCTGTCTGTGCCGTTGGAACAGAAAACAAGAAACAGCTCATGGGTGCCTGCTGCTTCTGAAACAGGGCAGGAAACCGTTTTCCACTGCTGCCAGCCGCCGGTGGGCGATACACTGCAGGTACCGATAAGCTTTCCGGTTACACTGCCCAGCCTTAGTTCAATCATTCCGCCTGCTGACTCACTGGAGACTCTTGCCGAAAAACTTTCAGCGCCCTGCCCAAAGTTGATCCCGTAATAGCAAATGTAGTCTCCGTTCTGGATCCAGCCAACATTCCTGCCGCCTTCCAGACAGTTCTCGCTTTGTATGCCGGACATATCGGTGTATTCTTCAGCCTGAATTTGGTTGTATGCACTGGCACCACCCCCAACCTGTCGGTCATATACGGTAATGGAAATATCCTCATGACAGGTTTTTTCACCATCGGTTACTGCGAAGCGTATGGTGTATGTACCGCTTTGCGTAAAGGAAGGAGTCCAGCTGAAGTTGTGAGAGCCTGCATTGAATTGTGCACCTTCCGGCAGGGCTTTGTAGGGTGAACTGAAGGCAGAATAGGTAAGGTTTTTTATATCCGATCCGGTGGCATTCACGGTGAAGCTGAGCGTTGACCCCTCGTAAACGGATTTACTTCCAATGGCTTCAAGCTTAAGCTCCTGTGAGGAGGTTTCTTCGGCTTCACCATCCCAGCCTGTTATTCTTGCAAACAAATACCACGCCGCATAAGCTTTCATATTGGCGTTTAAAGGCTGGCTATGCGCCGAGCTGCAATGGAACCAGTCCTCATTGAGCTTGTGCGTGTTCTGCCAGCTTTCTGCCCAGTTTTTATCTCTGGAGCCGTTACCGTCGGAATCATAATGGCAGCCGTCATTCACAGCTTTGTCTAAATAACCGTTTCCGTCGGGATCATAGCTTTCAATATCGGCAAAGTCAAACAGGATTTTATTATTGTCCCTGCAGTATTTTCTGATTTGCTCGTTGCGCATATGCAGGTTTCCTGATGGTCCCGTACCGTCGGTATGGCCGGTCATATAAATGAAGAAAACCTCCGGGAATTCTTCCTCAAGCTGGCTCATTGTCTTTAAGTATTGGCTGATGAATGATTCCGAGGCACCGCTGACCTGCCCGCACCAGGACCACATAACGGCATTGATGCCGGTGTTGGACTTTAAATAATTTCTGGTGATGGAAGACCAGGAACTGTTTCCAAGGTCGGTATTAAAGCTGCCGGGGGTATCCTTTAAATCAAGAGTCCCGCTGCTTCCGCCGTTGTTCCAGGACCAGGAAGAACCCAGAAACTTTGCAAGACCGGTCATTCCATCTGTAACCTGGCTGCCGTGAGAGGTGTGGCCATAGACAATGTGAAGCGTGCTTTTGGCCTTTTCAATCCATTCCGAAGGGATGCTTTTCAGCTTTGACAATGTGGCCTGATGGTGATCGGCAATGATCGGGTTGTTCAGGCCAACCCTTACAGCTCCGCTCGAATCGGCGGACAGCGAATGTGTACCTCCAAAAAGAAGAGAGCTTACCGCAAGTGCACATGCTTGCAGGATCACAATCACCTTTTTCACAATACCTCTTTTCATGTGAATTCCTCCCAGATTTCGTTTCCACTGTTTCCCTGTTGTGTTAACAAGCTAAAAATACAAAAAACGACAAAACAGGAAACCGGTATTTAAATTGATCATATCAACGCAGGCCTAATCAGTCAATTATTGCTTATTATTTCTGCATCAGGCTCCGCTGCAGTGACTGCTTTAGCTACTGCGAGCCTTAAGGCTTCAGTCCTATAAAAGAAAACATCCCAAATGCCGATGATTGTATTGTAATATACCATTGAACCCATCCCTCACAGTAGGGTATTCGATAAAATGCCCGCGAAATTCACGCAGGCGCTTATTGAATCAGGAGGAACTGAGCGAATGAAGCTTTTTACAAGGAAAATCATAACTATGATGATGGCTGCCCTGCTTCTTGCGGGTTTGTTTTTCCCGGCCCAGCAGGTTTTTGCCGCCCCAAACACGACATTTAACCCAAGCTTCAAATATGATCAGGAAACAAGCCGGTGGAATATCGAGTGGCTGCCAATTGACGGAACCAGTACGGTTACTGCACAGTGGCACAATCCCGATGGTACGGTGGAATCTGCAGCAGATCTGCCCATTGTGCTGGCAAGCGGTAAAAATATCATCAGCCTGGAATTCAAGCCCGATCACATCTATGATTTGAGCTTCAGCTTTAAAAACAGGGATGGAAACCCCGTCAGCTTCCGGAACAAGTATAATGCTCAGGTAACCCGGGACATGATCTTTTTTCTGTCCGATATGACCTTTGAAGGGACTTCCTTTAACGATATGGCTGTTCTTGGCGGTTTGACCGATGGTTCGCCAAACCGGATCATGTCCGCCGACGGAACCCAGGTGATACGAATTATCAGTGGGCAGGATCCCAAGCTAACCCTGCGGTGGAAGGTTCCCACCATCTGGGAGCCATTGGAAAACCGAATCCTTGCCATTACAGACAGGCAGGTGGATCTGAACCGTCTGGAATCCAATGCAACCCCGCATGTCGATATCGATTATTCCTATTTCCACATCAAAATGAATGTTGTGAAGGATATTGTCACCACGAAGGATTACCGAACGGCCTATGACAATACCGGTACGGTGATTGTGCGCGAAACCGGAGGTGCTGTTTCCGGGCTGAATGCCAATGGCGAAGTAGTATCTTCAGATGGTTTTGTTTCCTATACCTTCGATCAGACACACGGGATCATTCCCGGTACCGAATATGAAAAAATGAATATCCGGCTGTATTTTTGGAATAATGCCCAGAATGAACAGGCCATTTCCTCCAGGCTGGTTTACGGCTTTGATACCGGTGGCTTTCCGATAGAAAACAAGGATAATGTCTTTCAATCCGTTGAAGGGCGTCTCGATTCGTTGTTTACTCCCATGATGTATGAAGTGAGCAAGGTCGATGTGGATAAAATGGAAATCCGGATTCACAAGATCAAAAGCCGGAATTACACCGAGCTTTATTACCAGGTGCAAGATGCCGGAACGGTGGTGGAGCTTCTGGAAAGCACATCGGACACAGGCACCGGAATCAAGGTGCCCGATGCCAGTATCCCCGGAAGTACAGGATGGGGCAGTGTTATTGTTGAAATACCACTGGATCAGGAAGGCCGGCACCCCGAGCATTACTACAGGGTAGTTGTGACAGACGGTAATTCCAACACGCCTCTGGGCTCACTGGCCCTTGATCTGCGAATGCTGGGCAATGATACCGGGAAACCGCCTGTACCAAGGGAGATCGAGGTTACCCCGGAATATGGGCTGAAGCAAAATGTCACCTATGGGAACAACCAGGCCGATGGGGAAGTTGTCAGGATACCCTCCACGAACCTGAAGATCTCCTTCGAAAAGCCCCTGCTGTGGATGACTCGGGAATGGGGTGACATCCAGTCCGAGCCTGATAGCGACAATGATTTTACATTCCACATTCTTTTGAATACCTTCCTTTCAAACGATGTAAAGATCATGGAAACCAGAGTTATCGGAGAGCAGAAGGTCACCGTATATGTTCCAGTGAAGGAAAAACGAGTGCTGACCATCGACAAGCACGATCTTCATGAAGATCCCGGCAACACCAGCCGCCTTGTTTATCAGCTGGATGGCACAAAGCTGTTCTGGGACTATACTGTCGGAGAAAACGGAGATACCCTGGCAAAAGAAAACAATGTTGACACCGATATTAACGGCCGAGCCGATTATCCCACCTTTTTGCTGCCCAATACCATGTATTACCTGAGAATGTTTTCAACGCGGCGCAAGGACAACAGCGCCGTTAACTGGGCTGAGAACACGGGCCTGGGGGATAAAATTTCATATATATCGCCGGTTGTCAGCTTCACGACCTTCCCGTCGAAGGATTTACCCGTGCCCATGCCAAACCTTGTTCTGGGTGCGGACGTTGAGCCCGAGCCCGATCCGGTTACCGGCAAGCCGATCTTCAGTGGGATTACCGTTGATTTCCCTAAAATTCTGGATGACAATGACTGGCTGGAATACACCCGGGTCACTGAAAACCGCAAGCTGGTGTATGAACTGTATATCAGCGATTCAACCGATGAGGACAGCTTTATTCTCCTTCAGCCGCCATACATGGACACGCTGCAAACCATTTACCCCGATGAGAAACCAGGCAGCGGCATTTCCGCTTTGGTAACCAGCTTTCCCACCGGTCAGGGGGAAGCACTGAAGCCCAACACCACTTACTATTTTAAACTTCAGGCAAAGCTGTATGTCAACAATGAGGCAGAGCCATTCCTTTTAAGTGATTTTTCACCGATCAAATCCATCACAACCCCTAAAACCGATTCAGGCAGCATGGATGATTTGGAAAGAAAACCAAGGACCCCGGTAGAATTTTCCATTGCAGTGAAGGACGGCCAGCCCGAGCTGACCGATGCGAAGGTGACCCTGAACTGGCTGCATGCCGAACAGGACGTGGTCTATGAAATGGTTTGCACCAAAGAAAGACTGGATGAAGATTATGATTATGTAAAGGATGACTACCACATCGGCAATTTGCAGGCCCCCGGCTTTTTGAATGTCTATTCGAATTACAAGCCAAATGCCGAAGACAACGAGCTGGTGATCAATGTGCTGAGCACACCGCTGAAAGACATCGGTTTTACTTATAACGAAGGTTATTCACGCATTGCACGGTTCCCGGCAAACCTGCCGTTTTTGAGACCGAACACGCTGTACTATTTCAGCCTGAGGGCTGTGCGCAACCGCGGTCAGGAGGATGCCTCCTACAGTGACTGGGTAAGCATTCCGGTGACCACGAGGATGGTGGCTCCGCCGGATTTCATTGAAGCGGTGAACGACGTTCAGCTGGGGTTCAAGGTAATGATCGCGGGCATTGTCAACGAAGAAGATGTCCGGGTTATGGTGAGGAAAGGGAATCAACTCGGAGATACCTATCAGGAGCTAAGCCGCGCAAAGTATTCTGTGGTGAAGGACGGCAGGGATTATTACATTCGCCTGTATGATCTGGCGCCTGACACATGGTATGATATTCTGGTTTATTATCCACAGGGGAATGGTAAAATGTGGTATGATAGCAGCAATCAGACCTGGCAGGCCTCGGGTGGCACTCCCCTGAAGATGAAAACAAGGAACACGCTCAAGGAAATAGAGATCCGCTTTGCAGGTGAAGACCTGTATGACTATTTCATGGAAATCCGCACGGATGAGGATGAAGACTATCAAACCCTTCAGTATAGCGCAGACGGCGGCCGTGATTACGGATACACGCTGGCCGATGAAACCGAAATAGAGTTCTATCGCGAAAAAATAGCCGCCTATGTCATAGGGGGGCAGAAGGATAAATTCGTGTACTATGCCAAGATATCGTCCGTGCAGCAGAGAAAGGCGGACGGAACGTATGGCAGGAAATCCCTTCCTGCAAATACACGATATTATGTGAAGGTTTGGGCCCGCAATATTTCAGACTCGACCCACATCGGGCCGGTTTCGGTGCGGACCGACTTCAGCCAGGAGGAATACGACAAGGATCGTTTTCAGGAAGAAATTTCACATCTGTTCCAGTCCCGTGCAGACGGGCTGACCAGAAAGCTTTATTTCACGGTGAATGAGCCGGATAAGACTGCAAACAGGGTTATTCTGAAGGGCTCAACCATATCCGGCATGCTGAAGGTGTCGGGCTATTCGGGCGTTACGGTGGACATTTCGGCAGAAAAGCCGGAAATCCCGCGTGACATCATTTTAATTCCGATGGAAGTGCTGTCTATGCTGCAAAAGGTAAACAGCCGACTGACCATCCAAACTGCTGAAGGTGAACTGACCTTGACCGGAGAAACCTTCAACCTGGATATACTAAAAAAGGCAGCTGCAGCATACGGGGTGAAAGAAACCATGCTGGAGCTTACCATAGAAAGAAAACAAAACGATTCAGTCCAGCCTCCTCAGGGGCTGACAGTCAGCTCGAAGGTTTTTGAACTGAGCGCGAAGGCTGTGGGTATGAAGCGAACCTATGCCGAAATGAATGAAATTATTTATGACATCCTGAAGAAGCCGACTGCCACAGGACCCTTCAAGTATGGTCTTATGGACAGAGAGCTCTACAAGCTTCTGGGAGAGAAAACCACTCTGACCTACAAGAGCCAGGCTGAATTGGATGGGGCAATCAACATTCTTGTGGATAGGATAGAAGAGGAACTATCGTTGTATATCCGGGATATTCTGGATGGCGGCAGGGACTTTTCAGCCTCAAGGATCAGTAACCGGGAACTGAAGGAATTTGCGGGCGGAATGAAGCTGAAGATGCTTCACGATGGAAATCAGTCGCTCGCCAGGCCCATGGTTCTGAAAACCGGCAAGACAACCTGGCAGGATCCTGCCGGTGTCAAAGCATGGCTGTTCCCCTATGTCCTGATGAATTGCAAAACACCCGGGCAATATGCAGTGTTCTCTGCTCAGGCAGTCTCTATTTCCGTCCCCGGTGTCGATGGCTCTTTGGATCCGGATCTGCGGCGATTGTCCCAGAAATATGATTTACAGAAGGTATTCGGCAGTAAAAACCTGTATTCGGGTGATTTTGTTTCAAAAGACAGTGCAATTGCACTTTTTGAAGTGGTTGCCGAAACCGGAAACGAGACAATGGGGCTCAGCACTCCCGCAAAAATGAAATATTATCAGTTGGATCAGTTCCTGCCTGTATCAGGCTTGAAAACAAACATCAACCGGCAGCAGGCAACCTCCCTGGTGGTAGAGATATACGCATACAAATCAGGTGTTTCCACCAGAGATTTACGTCCGACCACACATCGTTACGTTCGCAATGCAGCCGCGATGTCAGACCCCGTATACCACCGGCTGCTGATAGCACTGGATTTGGGGCTGACAGGCCTAGAATCCGACAATACCTATAAGGGTGAAAGCCTTGCAACCATAGAGGAAGTCCTGAAGGAAACCATTACAGTGCTCGATTTACTGGGTGAATGGTAAAATCACTCAAAGCAAGATATCAGAGTATAAGGGAACACACCGGACAAACCCTGTGTTCCCGGTAGTCAAGGAGTACAGTTATGTGGAAGCATAAAAAACAAATAATGAGAATAGTCGCATGGTTGTTGATACTGGGAATGGTGGCAGCTTTTCTGATCAATATCGCTTTTGCTGAACAGGCCATCCCGTCAACACCACCGCAGAACATCACCGTAACGGATATCGCTTATGCAGATGAGGACGGGCAGAACTGGTTCGCGTCTTTTTCGTGGGCAGCACCCTACTTCCCTCCGCAAGCAACAGAAGACCGCTCGCAAAACTTTTTTTTCAACAGAGTTGAGCGTGGAACCGGATACCTCAGCAGCGATGTTCTGCAGTTCACGCTGAACAGTACTGATACTTCGCTGGTTACCCGAGGCTATGGGATAGAACTGGATCACGGTAAAATATATGAGTTTTACGGGCGCTCCAGCTATATATGGGGCGAATTTGAAGAGTTTTCTTATGAATCAGGGCGTTCAAACAAAGTAAAATTCCTGACGGATGTTGAGTTTGGAGCGGCATTGATATCCGGCACCAACGAAATAAAAATTGTTTGGGATGATGTTTGGGATACCAGTGGCCGAATCAACTACCGCATTTTGGTTTCCGACACCTCTGGATTTACGCAGCCGCCATCCATACCGGATATCATCGGTACAGATATCGGCACCGAGGACAGCAGGGTAACGGTAAACGGTGAAAGGCTGGAGTACATTTACGCCAACGCCATGCCCGGCAGAGAGTATTCCATCAAGGTGATCCCGCTGGTTGGCTCTAATGTATCCAAAATTCCGGATGAAGAAATTCCCATTGTGAAGGTGAAAACAGAAATTCTTCTGCGGGCGAAGAAGATGGGTGAGACCGCCGATGGTGTGCGCTGGATGCTGTTTTGGGACCCGATTATCAAAGGGGCCATCGGAAGCACCACCTTTACAAGGGTTGAATACAAGCTTTACCGATATGATTCTGTCGGTGTGGAAACCTTTTTTGCCTTGGTAACTGACAAGGATCGCTATGAAATGAACCTTAAACCCGGCGATGTGGACAGGTACAAATATAAAATCGAAGCAGTGGCCTATAAACCTGATGGTGGGACGGTTCCGTTTTATTCCACAACCCAGGTGTCGTTAAAAGAGCAAATCCCCGAGTATCCGTCCAGTCCCGAGTTTGTAAACAGTTTCCCAAATTCCAGCCCGGCACCGTTAGTCTATGACGACCTGCTGACCTCCTCCTCGGCAACGCTGTTATGGCGTATCCCACAAACCGGCGATGGAAAGCTGGACACCGAGGTATATTACGATCTTTATCTGGTGGAAAACCTGGAGGATATGAGTACGCTGCCGATCACAAAAAGAATCGGTGCCAATTTGACGATGTCGGCCGATCAGGAGGTTCGTGAGCTGGAAACCGGCAAACTGATCGGTTATAAGTACCCTATCAAACAGTTGCGTTCCAATTCCATTTATTACGTGGTGATGATCGCAAAGAAAAACTTCCTAGCCGAAAGTGATGACGGCAGCTTCATGGTGTCCAGGCCCTATTTATCCGAGCCCGCCATTAAGGTTATCATCACCAGACCGGCCACCGACACTGAAAAACCGTTAACCCCCCCGTCACCGCCCTTCCGGTTAAAGCCGGGGGTTGCCGTTTCAAAAAACGGATTCACACTGCAAATGGAGAAAACGTGGACCGAGATGTTTCACGCTGAAATGAATAAATGGCTTTATGTGGTTCGGGAGGACGACCCCGAAAGCGGTCAGGACAATAGCTTATATTCTGAAGCAAATTCCTTCTCCCACGAGCAATACCTGCAAAACAACAGCCTTGCCGACGGAGATCCGGCTAAAAAACCTGTGAGGATCATAAAATACAATGCCGGCTGGGAGGTTTTAATTCATTGCGTGGATTATTCTGACGCACTCAGAACGGTGAAGGAGCTGAAGGGCAGGGAATATGTCACATATAGTGATTTGAAGCAGGGATATATCCTGTCGATGCAGAAGAAGATTCCGCCTGTAACCGTGCCGGCACTGAAGGAAGATAACCCTCAGGTGTTTTCCATGCCGGTAACGGCAATGGAGCCCAATAAAACCTATTTGGTATGGATCACTGTAAAGAACAGCCCGGGCCAGTTGGAATCCGAACCGTCCGACCCGATTTTGGTGACAACACAGCCAGACAGTCCTTCAACAGTGGAGATTCCTGTGGTTCCCACAGACCTGAAGGGAATCCCCACCGATAATTACGTAGATCTGTTCTGGACACCCCGAAAAAATTATACCTACAACATTATTTATGGAACAACGGAAGACAGAACAAAAGCGACCGGCAAGATGACCATAACCGCTGCTCAGCTTGGAAACCAGCCCTGGGCAAGGGTTCCTGGATTACAGGCTGATACGGCACATTATTTCTGGATTCAGGCTGCATCCCCCGGTAATGTGTTATCCCAGTGGAGCAATGCTCTGATCGTAAAAACTGAAGAGCGCAGCAAGCCTCCGAGGCCGCAGGGCTTTGGGATCAAGGATGCACCCGATGCAGTGGGGCAGAATCATGTTATTTACGAGTGGGTACTGGATCAAACCGTCACTTATATTCTTGAAATTTCAGAAAATGCAGACTTTTCAGAATCTGTTGAATATCAAACCGATGGGTCAGAATTTCAGGTGACCGAACTGAAATCAAATTACCGTTATTTTGCCAGGCTATATGCATACCGCAGCGATACCGGGCTGCGTTCGGAGCCCGCTGCGGTGATCATGGTGGTTACACGCAAGGGCCGGGGTGAATATGACGCGGATGTTCCGCTTGAAGATATTCCGGTGGGCGAGCTCGTGGTTACCGACGCGATAGCTGTAAAGGGTATATGGAATACGAAAGTGCTGGGAAGGAACGCGCATTTGCTTTCCGAAAAGCTGCGCCAGACTGCTTACGGGGCTTTCTCCATCGAGCTGGCAAGCCCACCCCCGGGCACAAGCACCATTCGCATCGATTTGGCAGGTGTGGTGCTGGAATCCCTTACGGGCATGCAAAAGAATCTGTTGATCAAAACACCGGGCTTTGAAGTATCGCTCAGCCCGGGGAGCCTGCTTGGAGATACCTATTTCTATTTGAAGAGAAGCCTTGGTGATATTGCGATCAGAGTGGATATAAAAACACCGGTACAAGGGCCGGTACCCGAAACAAGATGGCAGTATGCAAGGCCTGCCGCCGACCTGCAGGTATTGGCCGGCAATGGAAACAGCTTTATGCCCGTAGGCGAGTTCACACGCCCGATAATTGTTTCGCTTCCGGTTGAAAACCAGGATGGAGAGCGTTTGCGGCCGCGTTTGTTTGATCATGAAACAGGAAAATGGGCTGAACTTGCCGGGAACTGGATGGCAGGCGAAGCCAAAATGATGGCGTACCCTCAAAGCAGCGGCATTGTTGCGGTGCTGCAGCCAAAGAGTGAACATTTCGAAGATATCGCAGGCACTGCCACCGATGTGACCGTTCAAAACCTTTTAAGCCTGTATGCCATGCCTTCGCTGCCTTCAGGTGCAATAAACCCGGGCAGGAAGCTGACCATCAGCGAGGGAATGAAACATCTGCTGGATATCATACCCTATGAATATGGGAATGAGGATGTTGTTCGAACATCACAACGGGCTGGCATGCTGCTCGCTTCAAAGAACACAGATGCAAGCACGCCGCTCCGTCGTGATGCAGCCGTTTATGCAGCGGTAAGCCTGCTGGGTAAAAAAACGGCACAGCGGCTTACAGGTGATATCAGGGTTTTATCGCAGATAGAGGACTACGATTCAATTCAAACTGAATACCGGCAGGCTTGCGCTTTTGCCGTTGCTAACGGCATGATTGAAGGGCGGGGAAGGTTTAATCCCGATACGACGATTACTCGTTCAGAACTGTTGAGCCTTGCTGAAATGGTTCTACAGCTCGCCGGGGAATTGTAGTTTAAAAGGGTTGGGTTGTAGTGTGTTTTTTTGTTAGCTTGAAAGAATTGGTATTGGAAGAATGCAAAAAACAGGGGACAACAGGTCAGAATTTGTAGTATAATAGTAATACTGGAGTTTTGGGAACAAAGGTCTTCAGGACAGCTGTCCCCATGTTTCCTCCTTAAAACCATTTAGTAAATTATACCAGAACGGTTTTTACATATTTTTCGGCGAAACCGGTAGAATCCGCCTTAATAAAGCAGTCTGAAAATGAACATAATACTAGTGTGAACCAATGAGCTGCGATTTTATGGCAAAAAAATATACATAAGACAACAAGGGAGCGGTAAAAAATGGGAGTATTTCTGATTGACGGCGGTATCCCCCTTAAAGGTTCGGTTCGCATCAACGGCGCAAAAAATGCCATTCTTCCAACCCTGGCAGCCTGTCTTCTGACAGAAGGAAAAAGCGTGTTAAAGGATGTTCCCGACCTTGAGGATGTACATACCATGTGCGGCCTGCTTACATCTTTGGGGGCCGTTGTCAGCTTTAACAACAATCAAAAGGAAATCACGGTTGATACCTCTCATATCAGTGAATATACAGCACCCTACGAGCTTGTGAACACCATGCGGGCTTCTTTTCTCGTAATGGGCCCGCTTCTTGCGCGCAAAGGCCGGGCAAGAGTTTCACTTCCAGGAGGCTGCGCAATTGGAAGCAGGCCTGTAGACCTTCACCTGAAAGGGTTTTCAGCCCTTGGTGCCAGTATTAATACCGGGCATGGCTATGTTGAAGCTCAGGTTAAAGGAAAACTGACCGGCGCCAGAATATATCTGGATTTTCCGAGTGTTGGCGCTACGGAAAACATTTTAATGGCGGCCGTTTTGGCAAAGGGCCAGACCATCATCGAGAATGCCGCTACCGAGCCCGAAATTGTAGATCTGGCGACGATGCTTGTATCCATGGGCGCGACTGTTACCGGGGCGGGAACCGATACCATCCGGGTAACCGGGACAGACCGGCTAAACCCTGCCGAACACACCATCATTCCCGATCGCATTGAAGCAGGAACCTACATGGTGGCAGCGGCCATGACCGGCGGAGATATCCTGATCGAAAATGTCATGCCCGATCACTTAAAGCCCGTTACCGCGAAGCTTCGTGAAGCCGGTGTTGAAATTTCGGAAGAACTGAGTTCTATCCGTGTAAAGGGCGTGGAAAAGCTGAAAGCTGTCGACATTAAAACCCACCCACATCCGGGTTTTCCAACCGACATGCAGGCTCAGATGACTTCCTTTCTCAGCTTTGTCCAAGGTACCAGCATGGTGGTTGAAACCATTTTTGAAAACCGGTTTATGCATGTCAGCGAATTGAAGCGCATGGGGGCGCGGATAAAAATTGATGGGCGCACCGCTATCATTGAAGGCGGGACCCCTTTTATGGGCGCTCAGGTTAAGGCGACCGACCTTAGGGCCGGTGCAGCTCTAATCCTGGCAGGGTTATGTGCCAAAGACAAAACTGAGATCAGCGACATTTATCATATCGACAGAGGCTACGAAAAGATGGAAGAAAAGCTAAAAGCAATGGGGGCAAGAATTAGCAGGCTTTAACTCAACAAGCCTGAATGCAGTGATGCCATCTGAGCGCAGCGACCAAAATCAGTTCAACTCGTCCAGCGTCAGCTTGAAGCCGGGGATGAAATGCTGTATGAAATAGTCCACCTCGGGCATTTGCATTTCTTCAATTTTCTTCAGAATGGAAGCTGCCGCTTTTTTGAACTCGGTGTTGCCGGCCTTTTCTTCTTCGAGGCATTTAATATAAGCGCTAAGGCGATCTGCAGCCTTAACGATCTTCCCTTCGGCAGAGGTTTCATCAAAAAAAAGGATGCTTTGATACTGTGGCTTTAATTCATCGGGAAGCATGGACAGCAGCTTGTTTTTCGATACATCCTCCAGGTCCTTGTAGGCCTTCCATATGGTAGGATTGTAATATTTGATTGGCGTGGGAAGGTCCCCGGTGATAGTTTCGTTGGAATCGTGATAAACAGCCAGAACTGCCACCCTTTCCGGGTTTACGCTGCCATTGAAACAGGTGTTGCTGATAACAGCAAGGGCATGGGCAAGCATGGATACCTGAAGGCTGTGTTCCTGGATGTTTTCCGTGCTGGTGTTGCGCATCAGGCCCCAGCGGTTGATATGCTTCATTCTTGAAAGAAACGCAAAAAAATGATAGGTTCTTTTCACTTTGAATACCTCCGAAACGGGTTATATCTTAAACAAAAGACTGATAACGTAATGCCGGTATCACCGCATACTGCAACCAGTCAATTACTGCCCCGCTTACGTCAACCAGACAGGATTACCAACAAATTGCCGCCAAGCAGCAGGGTTATTTATCAAAAAACAAGAACTTATGTTCTATTATATCGAATCTACGGTTCGAGCGCAATAGGTTCTTTTCTTCCGAAAACAATAGACGGTTCGGTGAGTATTACTTTAACCGAACCGTCTAACCTGCCCTCTTTCGTTCAACCTGGCAGGATTTCGAAAAATGGTGCATAGTATTTTTTGTCCTTCCTGGCAGTATCGAAGATGATCCTTCTTAGAGCCTGTTACTAGCGCAATGGAATCATTCCTTTCGTAGCACCTGCATTAAAATGCAATCGACCTGTGGGAACCATCTCCTTTATGGATTTTCTTCAACCATGGATAAAGCCTGGTGTTTCGGTGGAATCATCCCCTTTACTAATTTGTTGGAAAATTATCTGTATGGTTGGAATCATCCCCTTCCTCTATAAGTTTATTCATCGTAGTTATATTATATTTATACCCAACAAGCTGTAACCAAAACAAAAATTTTTCATTTAATCATGTGACAGGAAGCTGTAAAGGTTTCTCAATCACTCCTGTCGAATGATTGTACTGATTTTCCATTTACCGCTTAGAAAGTATATAAAAAGAATGGTTCCTGTACCAAGCGTGGCTATAGGTGCGGCAAGTCCCAACCCCAGCATCCCCTTTTCCAGAACCACTCCGAAAAGAATCGCCAGCGGTATACGGAACCCTAATGAGGACATGACTCCTCCGATGGAGGAAACAATCGTATGCCCGGAGCCCATTATCAGGCCATTCAGGCAGAACACGGCAGGGACCAGCAGATAGTCAAGGCTGAAGGTTTTAAGATATTCAATACCGCTGGAAATCATAGCCGGGTCATCACCGAAAAGAGAGAGAATCTGTGCCGGGAAAAGGCGTGTAATGATGAAAACAAAAAGTGTTACTGAAAATGAAAGTATGAGCCCGGTGTAAAAGGTCTTTTTAGCCCGGTCTATTCTACCGGCACCCATATTCTGGGCGACCATCGCAGAAACGGAAGAACCCACCGCAATTGCCGGAAGGATTGCAAAACCGTTATATTTGCTGATGATACCCAGCGCAGCCGATGCACTTACACCCATTCCGTTTGCAATGGTTGTAAGTACAAGGAATGAAAGGTTCGTGATCACATTTGTAATGGAAATGGGTATGCCAACCCGCATCAACATCAGGAACCGATCCTTGTAAAACCGGAGAGAAGCAAGTTTAAAGTCAAACTCAAAATTACTCCTTTTCAAATAGATGATGCATAAAAACATACTGATCGCCTGGGAGATGACCGTAGCCAGTGCAGCGCCCCGTGAGGCCATACGAAATACGCCTACAAACAGCAGATCAAGAAAAACATTGATGACACAGGCTATCGTAACAAAGTACAATGGACGCTTGCTGTCACCAAGCCCGCGCAGAATGGCTGAAAAAGCGTTATATCCGAAAATGAATATGGTTCCCAGCAAGGTGATGTTCAGATAGTCACGGGCCTCCTGATACGATTCTGCCGGCGTCTGCAACAGATGGAGTATCTTATCGGACAGAAGCATCATCACCACTGTCATGACAACTGAAGCGACCAGCAAAAAAGTGATCAATGTTTTTATCGATTCACTCATGCCTTTCCTGTCGCCGGATCCCAGGTACTGGCCAATAACAACCGTACCCCCTACAGTTAAACCGATAACAATGTTTGTAAGGATGAAGGTTACCTGACCGCCAATATTGACACCGGATATTCCGGCCGAACCATTAAAATTTCCCACAATCAACATGTCGGCCACATTGTATAGCGTCTGTATCAAGTTTGAAAGCATGAACGGCAGGGCGAAAAGGATTAGGTTTTTCGCAACGCTGCCTTCTGTTAGGTTCTTCTCTACTGAAGCTGTCTTCATATTATCCCCCAGTGAAATGATAGTACAAGTAATATTCAATTTATCGCAAATGAAAATTAAAGTCAAATAGTAAATCCGCTTTGCTGCACTGCTTGCCCATGCAATCAGAGCAGGCTCGGCTCTGTCGAACGGTCTCCCCAGGGCTGGTCGCAAGCATTGCTTGCTGCTCGCCTATGCAACCTATGTGTTGCGATTGTAAACAATCGCTTCCGGTGTTATAATAAATTCGGTTCGGATTCTACCGGAAAAACCAGGACGGAAGCATGGAGGATGGCGGTTTTGAACGATTATTTACTGCTGGAACTGGCAGGTATCTGCCTGTATCGGAATTTATTAAAGGATAAGTCTGTTCAGGGGCTTGTTGCATTAATAAGGCTGGTTCAGGATGACAATGCCCATATGGAAAGCATCATTTCAGCCTGGAGTGAAATAAGTGCAGAGCTTTTCAGGATGAATGCCGTATCCTTTCATCAACATGTTAAAAATATTGTTAGCCATGATGAAAACGCCTTCACCCTTGCATGTGAAAGGCATGAAGCAACCCTGGAAAGTCCTTTGACCCGCCAGGCTGCTTCTGACCTGAAGGTGCTGGGGAAACTGGCATCCATAAAATGTTCAGAATTGAAAAAGAAGATGAAGGAAAAAATGCGCGGCAACCTTGAAGTATATCGCATAATCGATGAACTTCCTGATTGGAACCCACAGCCCATCCCCGCAACAGATGAATCAGGGCCTGAAGCTGGAATTGCACTGCATCAGCTCAAACATTTCAATGATGAAGCTGAGGCTAAAACTAGAATCAGCTCGCAGCTGCAGCAACCCATACCTACAGGGGACGAAGGAATGGCTGAAAGAATTTTCTGGCATCAAAAAAACGGAGCGGGCCTGTTATCTGCCCATTCTTTTTTCATATGGGACGGAACATCTCTGAAACCGGTGATCAATCCCGACCCGGTTACTTTGGACAAACTGTATCTGCTGGACAGTCAAAAGGAGCTGGCGGTTAAAAACACAAAGCTGTTCCTTTCGGGCAAAGCCGCCAACAACATCCTGTTTTATGGTGATCGTGGAACAGGCAAGTCCTCGCTTGTGAAAGCATTGGCAAACGAATTTTTCAATGAAGGTTTACGACTGGTCGAGATCCCGAAGAAATATCTGGACCAGATTCCGATGATCACTGCGCAGCTATCCGGCAGAGGATTGAACTTCATCCTTTTTATTGACGATCTGTCCTTTGAAAACAACGAAGAGAAATTTACAGCTTTAAAGGCAGTCCTTGAGGGGGGCCTTGAGTATAAGCCCGGTAATATTTTATTATATGCCACATCCAACCGGCGCCACCTGGTAAAAGAGAATTTTGCCGACAGGAAGGGTATTTATTCCGACAACCCCGAGGAAGAAATACGAGCAAGGGATGGTATTCAGGAAAAACTATCTTTGTCAGACCGCTTCGGGATTACTATTGTATTTTCTTCGCCGCTGAAAAAAGAATATCTGCAGATCATTCATAAAATGGCCGAAGAGGAGAACCTTGAAGCAGATCCGGCCATTCTGGAGCAAAAGGCGATGCAGTGGGAGATGGCCTATAATGGGATGTCGCCAAGAACCGCCAGACAATTTATCAACTGGATGAAAGCCGCGGGAGATCCTCATTCCGGCAGTTGAATCCTACAAAAAACAGTGATAAACTTCATGAATATAAACATAGAACGGAGAGAGAAAAATGAGGGCAGTCATTACAGTCATCGGGCATGACAAAGTGGGTCTAATCGCAGGGATCAGCGCAGTGCTCTTAAAGGCCAATGTGAACATTCTTGACATATCACAAACCATCATGCAGGAGTTATTCACCATGATCATGCTTACGGATCTGGAGAAAATGAACATGGATTTTTCAGAATTGAAAGACCTGTTAACGCAAAAGGGGCAAGAGCTTGGCGTGGATATTCGGATTCAGCGGGAAGAAATCTTCCAGAGCATGCACAGAATTTGAAAGCTGGAGGAAGAAAATGATAAACCAAAATGAGATTCTGGAAACCATTCGTATGATCCAAAATGATAAGCTGGATATCCGTACCATTACCATGGGTATTTCATTGCGCGACTGCTGCAGTGAGGATACAGACAGGGCCTGTACAAGGATCTATGACAAGATCACCCGGTGCGCCAAAGACCTGGTGAAAACAGGCGACGATATCGAGAAGGAATATGGTATCCCCATTATTAATAAAAGAATATCGGTAACTCCGGTTTCAATTATCGCGGAGAGCAGCAATAATGCTGATTATGTGAAATTCGCCCGTGCAATGGATCGGGCTGCACAGGAAACAGGCGTGAACATTATCGGAGGGTTTTCAGCACTTGTTCACAAGGGCTATACAAATGGCGACAAGACCTTTATTCAATCTATTCCCGAAGCGTTATCATCAACCGACAGGGTGTGTTCATCGGTAAATGTTGCCACAACACGGGCAGGCATCAATATGGATGCTGTTCGTCAGATGGGTGAAATAGTTCTGGAAACGGCACAGAGAACCGCCGGCAACAAGGCCTTTGGGTGTGCAAAGCTGGTTGTGTTCGCCAATGCGGTAGAGGATAACCCTTTTATGGCAGGTGCATTCCATGGCATTGGAGAACCGGAATGTGTGATCAATGTTGGGGTCAGCGGCCCCGGGGTTGTCGCTGCGGCTTTGAAGAAGCTCAATGGAGCTGATTTTGGCACAGTAGCCGAAACGATTAAAAAAACCGCCTTTAAAATCACCAGAATGGGTCAGCTGGTTGCACGGGAAGCTTCCAGCAGGCTGGGTGTTTCCTTTGGTATTGTTGATTTGTCACTGGCACCTACGCCAGCCATTGGTGACAGTGTTGCGCATATCCTCGAACAGATGGGTCTGGAGCGCTGTGGCGCGCCGGGTACAACAGCGGCGCTGGCCCTTTTGAATGATGCGGTTAAAAAGGGCGGGGTAATGGCATCCTCTTATGTAGGGGGCCTTAGCGGGGCCTTTATCCCTGTGTCGGAGGATGCAGGGATGATTGATGCAGTTCAATGCGGTGCACTGTCCATTGAAAAGCTGGAAGCGATGACCTGTGTGTGCTCGGTTGGCCTTGATATGATCGTAGTGCCTGGTGATACATCGGCATCCACAATTTCTGCGATTATTGCCGATGAAGCTGCCATTGGAATGGTAAACCAGAAAACCACAGCTGTCAGAATCATTCCGGTACCAGGTGCAAAGGTTGGAGATTTGATCGACTTCGGCGGTTTGTTTGGTTCGGGCCCCGTGATGCGTGTTAACCCATTTTCAGCCGAAGCGTTCATTAACCGGGGAGGAAGGATTCCCGCACCGCTGCATAGCTTGAAGAATTAAGATACCAAGATTTCCGGTACTGCAGAATAGTTTTGAAAAATTAAAATTACCTGATTTCCGGTAGGTTCTGTTTTGAAGAAGAAGCAATATCTATATGATTCCATCGCGTTATTCTGCCGCACGAGGCATCTTCGAAGGTTGCGTCTCATATAATTTGATCATGGTTTATGTTAATGATCAAAAATAATGGGTATATATACCTTTAGTGCTTTAGGAGGATTGAACAATGGAATTCTCTCAGAAAAACATAAAAGGTATCATGGTTTTTTCAATTACAGGGCAGATAAAAATTTCTACCCAAGCAGAATGCAAGGAGTACTTTGACAGGCAGATCGGGGAGAATTGTTCAAAACCCGCCATTCTGAACATGTCTGGCGTTGGCTATATGAACAGCGCCGGAATAGGGATGATTGTTGAAAGCTTTAAGAGGTTCAGGGATAATGGCGGCAGACTTGTGATATGCAGCCTTGTTCCCGACATCATAAAGCTGTTTGAGATTACAAAGCTGGATCATTTTATTGAGGTATACCCCGATGAGGAAACAGCAATTCAAAAGCTCACCGGTTAAAACCGGAAGGAGAGTGTTTGGGTGATCATTAAGGAGTTCAAGCTGGGGGATCTGGTGGAGATGAAAAAACCCCATCCCTGCGGCAGCAAAATATGGAAGGTGTTGCGCACGGGTGCGGATATCCGGATAGAATGCCAGGGATGCAGGCACCAGGTCATGATTGCGCGCAGCAAATTTGAAAAAAATATGAAAAAGGTGGTTAGCCCTGAAGCATGACAAGTGTTTTCCACCTTTTAACATTTTATGGTTTTAATAATTATGAAAAAATACTTTGCACCCGGATGAAAATATGTTAGAATAAGTTTTGCACGAACCGATATGCGGGTGTAATTCAGTGGCAGAATATCAGCTTCCCAAGCTGACTGTGTGGGTTCGATTCCCATCACCCGCTCCATAGCAGTGTTCCATCAGGGACACTGTTTTTGTTTGTTTAAAATTGAAAATCAACCTTGATTTTAGTGCGAAAAAGAGTATAATAAGAAGTATAAACGCGCGTTCATAGAGGGGTCCCATGAAAAGCGAAGATATTGCAAAGCTGGCAGGAGTGTCCAGAAGCACGGTGTCCCGTGTGATCAACAACTATGGAAATGTACCGGAAGAAACCCGCAAAAAGGTAATGAAGGTCATAGAGGAGTATCATTACCATCCGAATAATAATGCAAGGGTTCTGGCCGGGAAGAAAACTGATACCATCGGTCTGTTTATCGTCAGCATTGCAGAGAAGAATAATGCGAACCGTGTCTACAGAAACAATTATTTTTCTCCTTTTATTGATGCTGTGATCGATACTGCCAATGCCAACGGGAAATTCGTTCTTGTACATTCCATCTATACCAGTACCGATTATGACAAGATTAAACAAGCTTTTTTAGAGAAAAGAATTGACGCGGGAATTCTTGTTGGGACAGAAAAAGATCTGGACGTGGTGGTAGATGTGGCTGCCATGGGCTACCCGCTTTCCATTATCGACTATTCTCCCGATGAAATTCTCCGGCTGGTTAAAAACGGCAGAATTTCTGTGATCAATTCCATGGATGGAGATGGTACCCGTCAGATGCTGGAGCACCTTATCGAGCTTGGGCACAAAGAGATCGGAATCCTGGCGGGGAGGACAAGCACCTATTCGGGAAGCATTCGATACCAGGCTTATCAGAATGTTCTTGCAGAGCATCAGATTGGCTGCCCGAAAGAATGGGATTTGAAGGGCGAGTTTATTAAAAAGACGGCCGAGCAGGAAGTTGCAGGGCTGATCAAACGAGGCAAACTGCCTACTGCGTTGTTTTGCTGCAATGATGACATGGCTCTGTCCGCTATGGAGGTTTTTCGGAACCATGGTATACGGGTTCCCGAAGACATTTCCATTACCGGCTTTGACGATGTAATGCCAGGTTCTTTGGTCAGGCCGGCGTTAACAACAGTGCGTGTTCCTATTTATGCCATGGCCAAAAAGGCAGTTGAAACTGTGTTAAGCATGATGGGGGGCAGCTCCAGGAACATTGGTACATACACCATGAATACGGAACTGATCGTCCGCGAAAGCTGCATGAGACGCTAACCACACCGACACGCTTCCATTTAAAGGGTATCTTATACTCTACAGCGACACAAAAGACAAAATATGCAGCAAAAACGTTAACTGGTTTTAAACAGGTATGAACAGTGCAATCCCATTATAAGAGCTATTATAAGTTAGTTCCATAAGATGTAAGACCACGTTCGAACAACACCCTTCAACCCTCAGAACATTTGGCAGATGGTTTATCCAAAAAGGAGGATGTTCCTATGAAATTCGGTTTCTTCGATGATCACAACAAGGAATATGTGATCACGACCCCGCAAACCCCCTATCCATGGATCAATTACCTTGGATCTCAGGAATTCTTTACACTGATCTCCAATACAGCCGGCGGGTATAGCTTTTACCGGGATGCACGGCTTAGGAGAATCACCCGCTATCGTTACAACAATGTTCCTGTAGATGACGGCGGGCATTATTTCTACATTTACGACAATGGTGATACCTGGAACCCTGGGTGGAAGCCGATGAAGAGGGATCTGGACAAGTACGAGTGCCGCCACGGTCTGGGCTATACCCGCATTACCGGCGAGCGCAATGGCATTGAAGCTAGCCAGCTGTCCTTTGTACCTGTGAATTACAACGGAGAAATCAACCAGATTACAATAAAAAACAATACCGCCGAGGATAAAGAAATTGGCCTGTTTTCCTTTGTAGAGTTCTGTCTGTGGAATGCCATGGACGACATGACCAATTTCCAGAGGAATTTCAGCACCGGCGAGGTAGAGATCGACGGCTCGGCCATCTATCATAAAACCGAGTACAGGGAAAGAAGAAACCATTATTCTTTCTATTGGGCAAACCAGCCCATAGACGGCTTTGATACCGACCGCGAATCTTTCCTCGGCCTGTATAACGGCTTTGATGCCCCCCAGACCGTCATGTCCGGCAAACCCTCCAACTCGGTTGCCAGCGGATGGTCCCCCATTGCATCTCACTACATTAAGGTAAACCTGAAGCCTGGCGAGCAGCAGAACTACATCTTCATCCTGGGCTATGTGGAAAACGAGCAGGATGAAAAGTGGGAACGAAAAGGTGTGATCAACAAGACTAAAGCCAAGGAAATGCAAAACCGGTTCTCCTGTGACAGGAATGTGCAGGATGCCTTTACGCAGCTGAAGGAGTACTGGAACAGTCTGTGCTCCAAATATGTTGTTCAAAGCCATGATGACAAACTCAATCGCATGGTGAACATCTGGAACACCTATCAGTGCATGGTCACCTTCAATATGTCCAGAAGTGCCTCATACTTTGAATCGGGTATTGGCCGCGGAATGGGTTTCCGTGATTCAAACCAGGATCTGCTGGGTTTTGTACACCAAATTCCCGATCGTGCCCGACAGAGGATTCTCGATATCGCCGCCACCCAGTTTGAGGACGGAAGCGCCTATCACCAATACCAACCGTTAACCAAAAAGGGGAACGCCGATGTGGGTACAGGCTTTAACGATGATCCACTGTGGTTGATTCTTGGTACATCACAATACATCAAGGAAACTGGCGATTTCAGTATTCTTGACGAAATAGTGCCCTATGATTGCAATGAAAAGAACACAGGCACCTTGTTTGAACACCTGTTCAAATCATTCTACCATGTTGTGAACAACCTCGGGCCCCATGGACTGCCGCTGATAGGAAGAGCTGACTGGAACGACTGCCTGAACCTGAACTGCTTCTCCACACAGCCTGATGAATCCTTCCAAACCTGTGGCCTGGTTGATGGCAGGGTTGCAGAATCCGTATTTATTGCCGGCATGTTTGTGGGTATCGGGCCGGAGTTCGTTGAGCTGTGCAAACGCCGCGGATTATACGATGAAGCCCTGGAAGCACAAAGGCACATCGATCAGATGGTTGAAACAACACTCCTGTTCGGATATGACGGTGAATGGTTCCTGCGCGCTTATGACCATTATGGCAATAAGATTGGCAGCCACGAATGCGAAGAAGGCCAGATTTTCATTGAACCCCAGGGCTTCTGCGTGATTGCCGGCATTGGCGTGAAGGAAGGCCTGGCCCAGAAGGCATTGGATTCCGTACGGGAAAGATTGGATACGAAACATGGAATTATTCTGCAGACTCCTGCATACAGCACCTACGACCTGAACATGGGTGAAATCACCACATATCCGCAGGGCTACAAGGAAAACGCAGGGATATTCTGCCACAACAATCCCTGGATCGCTATCGCTGAAACGGTTATCGGACGCGGGGACAGGGCCTTTGAAGTTTACTCCAGAATCGCTCCGGCTTATCGCGAAGAGATTAGTGACGTCCACAGAACCGAGCCTTATGTTTACTCACAGATGATCGCGGGCAGAGATGCCGTACGCCATGGTGAAGCTAAAAACTCCTGGCTTACAGGTACTGCCGCATGGAATTATGTCTGCATCACCCAATATATTCTGGGCGTACGTCCGGATTACAACGGTCTGATTGTTGAACCCTGCATCCCGGCAAGCTGGGATGGGTTTAGCGTTACCAGAATGTTCCGCGGAACCGAATACAACATTGTTGTTAAAAACCCGGCTCATGTCTGCAAAGGCGTGAAGAAACTGGTGGTGGACGGGGAAGAAATTGAAGGCAGTATCATTCCGGCAATCTCCGACGGCAACCGCCATGAAGTTGAGGTTGTACTGGGATAAATAATCCTCCAAAATTTTATATAGTCTGGATTTTCCGTTCGCATCCCCCTCGATTCTCCATCTTTTGAGGGGGATGCGAAATTTTTTATGAAAAAGTCAGGGTATTATATACCGAACCGGTGGAGAAATGTATAATGAAGCTATGAACACAACTGAAAATCGGTTGTATATGAACAGCAGACAAGTTGGTGGAGTTCATGAGTGATAAAATTCAGAAAATCAATCTGGAAGATGGTTATCCCAGTTCAGAAGATGCGATACGAAAAATGATAAATGGTATCAGTTCGTCAAAGCAAAAGGGCTACAGGGCCGTTCTGCTTATTCACGGGTATGGTTCAACCGGCCAGGGCGGAACGATTCGAACCGCAGTGCACAGCAAATTGAAGGATAAAGCCATGTGCGGCCTGGTTCGGGCAGTATGCCCCGGTGAAGAATGGTACATCAAGAAGCGGCAGATGCTGGAGCTTTGCCCTGGTCTGAAGGATTACGAACGAGAAATCATTTTAAGCGGCAGGGGTATAACGGTTGTGTTACTTAAATAGCCGCCCGCCACTGGGTTTTACAGTGCGGAATGAGTTGGTTATTAACATGTTTTACAGTATATACATAATGATTTTAGTACAAAATCTCTTTACAAAATATTGACCATATGCTAAAATGGAATTCGCTGCGGTAAGGTTGGTACAATGGTTCCACACCGTAGTATGAAAATTGAAGATATGCCCTCATAGCTCAGTCGGTAGAGCGCATCCATGGTAAGGATGAGGTCACCAGTTCGATTCTGGTTGAGGGCTCCAACTAAACACTAGAAAATGCTTGATTTACGGGTTTCGTGAATCAAGCATTTTTGCATGTGCGCCCAGCATGGGCGCAATCTAACGGGTGAAAGTCCCGAACACACCCTAGTAGTGGGAAGTGTATAGCCAAAGACAAGGGTGACCACCGTGAGGTGGAATCTGAAGGAAGTCAGC
>JAGOJH010000046.1 GCA_017995215.1 Thermoclostridium sp. | reverse complement strand
TGCCATTGCGAGAATTTCCCCGGTTTTGGGATCCATCACGATTGCAGCCGCACCCCTTTTCAGCTTATAGTCCAGCACGGCTTTTTCAAGGGTCTTTTCAGTAAAGTACTGAATGGTTTCATCGATTGTCAGATAAAGATCATATCCATTCACCGGCTCAACATAGGTTTCCGGGCTGTATTTCACCTGTCGGCCGCCAGCATCGAACTCACTCATGACCATACCGGACTGGCCTTTCAAGTCTTTATCAAAGGTCTTCTCAACACCGTTCAGGCCTTGCTCTTCATCTCCCGTGAAGCCAAGCACATGAGAAGCCAGTGTGCCATTGGGGAAATACCGTTTGGAATCTTCATCCACATAGATACTGGTAATCCCTTTTTCAAGCAGGTACTCACGAACCTGTGTACCAACTTGCTTCTCAACCTTGCGCTTAATAAAGGACCAGACAGTTTTGGAAATCAACCGTTCCTTTACCAACTGAGGATCCATATTCAGTATATTGCCTAAATCCGCAGCGATTTCGTCGATCTTTTCAGGCGTGTCCTTCATTTTATCTTTGAAGTCCTGGGGGTTCACAGAAATGGTTTCAACAGAAGCGCTGATTGCCAGCTCCTTCCCATTTCGATCATAGATTGTTCCCCTTTTGGGGTTGATGATACGGCTCCGGGTTTGCTTCTGATAAGCCATTTTTGAGAATTCTTCACCCTTGACGATTTGAAAGTAGCCAACCCTCACGATCAAAGCCAGGATAAGAATTGAATATGTAATCAGTAAGAACAGTGATCTTTTTTTCACCTTCATTGTATTGGTTGTCAAAACTGGAACCTCCCTGTTGGGTAATAAACAGCCTCTAATTACAAAAAAGGACTATAGATTGCACGTTCACGAAGCTATTCGCAAAACTTGTCTTCAATCCATTGTCCATTTAATTTCTCCCTATATGTATATTCCTTACAGGCAGAGAACTTGCCTGCATTTTTCACCCGTCGCTCTCCAAACACCCCTGGCTTTCCGCCATCATATTCACCCGGCTTCGGTTCCTCATTCAAACAGGTCCGAAAAAAAGGATATCAGGGTTGATTCTTCTTTAGCCGCCTGCAAGGTTGTGGTACTGTAGTTGACCTTGGGTATATTTACAGGAATTCTCTGATAACTGTCCGGCATTTTCATATTCAACCGCTCTTCAGCAATTTGGCGAATATTTTCCTGGTTGACGCTGGCGCTGATCTCAGCCTGCAGCTTTCTGTTATCATCTCTGAGCTTTTCAAGCTGGGAATTCATTGAGGCCAGCTGGCCGTTCATTTCGGTAATGGTGGCAAAACGGCTGATTAAAGTAAAGAGGATCAGAAAACCAACCACGATACAGAAAACCATCTTCCCGGCAGGATATCTGACGGGTTCGGGCATGACAACTGCTGCCTTCCGCCTGGCGGGAGGCCTTTGCACCTGTTGTTCTTGCTGATGGTGTCTTTCGGGAAGCTGCGGGGCTGCCGAACCATAGATGTAGCGATTGGGTTCCATTCCTTTCACCTCAAATCAAAGCTTTTAAAACAACAATCCCCGGGCCGGTTTACACCTGGCCGCGGGTTTTGATGTCAAATCAGCTCTTTTGTTCACCTTTTTCCTGTGTACTTTTTTTGCTTTTTCTTTTGTAAATCTTGTGTTTTGGTATTTCTTTTGTGTTTTACTATTTTCTTTTGTACTGTGTGTCTTTGTCTTTCGTGGGCTTTATTGTCAGGTTATCTTCGGTTCATGATGAAATCTTTTGTGTTGCATCATTTAATCTTTTGTGTCTAAATGATTGATTTCACTGCAGGAATTTATTCCGCTCTATAAAGATGCATGAAATACGAAGATCTTCGGGTTAATGCAGTGAAATCAATGTTTTATCTTTTGTGCTTTCAGTTTTTATCTTTGGTATTATGTCAAACAAGTTTTTTAGCTATCCGTAGCTTCGCACTGCGAGCTCTGTGGTTGTCTTCCAGTTCCTGCTGCGAAGGCAGGATGGGCTTTGATGGAATGGCCTTCAGCTCGGCAACCGCGTTGCATACACATTTTGGAAACCCCGGCGGGCAGGTGCACCGTCCGGATTTGTCCCTTATAAACTGCTTTACTATTCTGTCCTCCAGCGAGTGAAATGTGATGACGCATAGCTTTCCGCCGGTTTTCAAGCAACTGACCATTTCAGGCAAGGCTTGCTGCAGAACCTCCAATTCCCGGTTTACCGCAATGCGTATGGCCTGAAAGGTTCTTTTTGCGGGATGCGGGCCTTCTCTTCTGGCTGCTGCCGGAACAGCCGCCTTGATGATGTCTACCAGTTGCTGTGTGGTTGTTATCTGGTTTTGTTCCCGTGTGTTGCAGATAAATTCAGCAATTCTGTTGGCCCATTTTTCTTCTCCGTATTCACGAATGATCCTTGCAATCTCTGCTTGCGGCCAGGTATTCACCAAAGCCTTTGCATCGAACTGCGCCTGCTGGTTCATTCGCATGTCCAGCGGTGCGTCCTCGAGATACCGGAATCCCCGTTCCTCCGTATCCAGCTGATGGGATGAAACACCCAGATCAACCAGGATACCGTCTACGGATTTTATCTTTTGTGCTTCAAGGGTTTGTCTTATGTTTTCAAAGTTCGCATGTATGGTCACAAAGCTCCCTTTGCTGTAAACTTCACTTAATCTTTTGCCGGCTGCCTTCAGTGCTTCGGTGTCCTGATCGATCCCGACCAGCAATCCGCCCTGACCCAACCTCTTTAATATTTCTACGGAGTGACCGGCACCACCGAGGGTACCGTCCACATATACACCATCCGGTTTGATTTCAAGCCCTTTTATGCATTCATCCAACAAGACCGGTTTATGTGAAAATTCCATTTTTTCTTCCTGCGGGTTACAAAATAATGTTTAGCTCTTCAAGGGTATCACGCACATTCTTCGGTTCGGGGTCTTTATACAATGCCGGGTTCCATGCCTGAACCTTTGTCATATCTCCAACGAACAGGATGTCCTTATCCATTGAAGCATATTCCCGCAATTCCTGCGGAATTAGTATTCTGCCCTGTTTATCCGTTTCGCATTCAACGGCGTTGTGTACAAAGTGGTTATATGCGTCACGGTATCCTGATTTTGAGTTCGGCAGAGCATTTCTTAATCTTTCAACAAAGCTGACCCATTCTGTTTCGGAAAAAAGGTAGAGACAAGGATCCAATCCTCTGGTAATATAGAATTTGAGGCCGAGGTCGTTACGGAGTGTTGACGGTATGATTACCCTTCCCTTGGGGTCCATTGTATTGGTAATTTTACCTAGTAACAATCCTTTTTCACCTCATCTTCAGTAAAAATTGAACTTTTACGCCCCACTATCCACCACAACTACCCACTTTTCCCCACTACATTTGTATTTTACCCCATTTGGCCGCCACTCGTCAAGCAATTAAACAAGTTCCGTTGCTTGAAAACGAAACCCATATTTTGTGCTTTTTGCTGTATTTAAGTATCCTCCACAACATGTTGTGCTTTGATGCGATCGGACATACTATCCATGTTTTTCTATTGACTTTTTGTAATATAATCTTAATATTCAGAAAAGCACTAAAAGTTACCAACAGCAACAAAAGAATTCGTCACTGTTCACACCAGAAAGCGGGTGGCCAGGAGATCGCATCACGCCAACAATATTTTTTTGAAACAGGAGAGATTGAAATGACTGGATATGACATCTATTTGTTTGGTATGGTTCTGATGACCAACAGCTTTTTATTGAAAGCAGAATACCCCGAAGCAGATTCCTATGGAGAATTCACCGGGAAATACTTTCTGCCTGGCGGTGAAACCGGCACCTGTGCCACTGTTCTGGCAAGCCTTGGTGCGTCTGTTAAAATGGACGGCAACCACCTGGGCCAGACAACCTACTCCCCAATAAAGGATTTTTACAGCGCCAGGGGGGTGGACATTTCTTCCATGACCTATGATCCGACCTACGCAGGGCTTCAGGATTATGTACTGATTGGCAGGAATACACGCACCTGTATCGGCGAATTTCAACAGTTTTATTCTGATCCGGTGAATGGTCGCTGGAACCAGCCAAAGAAGGAAGACATCTCCGGCTGTCGGGTTGCCTCTGTCGATCCCTGGTTTTTCGACGCTTCCGTGAACGCCATACAAGCCTGCCATACACTTGGAAAAAGATATACCACCATCGACTGCGGATATGACACGCAGCTTCATCAATACAGCGAAGTGAATGTGATCTCCAACGAGTTTATTCAAAATACTTATAAAGGGCGGGATATAGAAGAACTGTTCAAGCTTTACACCGACCATACAGACGGGCTGGTCATCTTCACCTTTGGTTCGAAGGAAGCCCTGTATGGCCGAAAGGGCCAGCCGGTGAAAACCTTCAGGCCCTACAGGGTAAATGCGGTCAGCACCCTGGGTGCAGGAGACACCTTCAAGGCAGGGGTCACTTATGGTATCCTCAGGGGAATGAGTGATGACGACCTTGTCCGGTTTGCCTGCGCCACGGCAGCGACGGCGGTCAGCAGCTTCCCCATCCCGCTGAAGCCCCCCACACTGGAAAAAATAAACACATTGATCGAAACCGGGAAGCTGCCTTAAGAGCTATTCGTCTGGGTTGATATTTTCCGCCATGATCAGCGCATCGCCACAACTAGCACAGTTGTGGCGATGTCATTCTGTCTGTCACAGTCAACAGGTTTCATGATGTTGGAACATACCTGGTTTAATTTATTATTTTTCGAGCTTTTCTTTTCAAAACCAGCAAAGCCCCCATAAACAGGACGGCCATTACGATGAGCCCGGGCTCGGACATCACCGTCTCCTCTGGCAGGTTCTCACCCAGATCATAGTCGGATTTGGCTGCCAGGATTTGTTTCTGCTTTTCCTTCAGCATGTTTTCCTGGGCTTCATTCTCCAACACAATATAGGCTGTATACGGTGACAGAATGCCGGATGCAATGCTTCCCCTTACCAGGTTAAACTGGTTTTCCGTTTTGTTTTCAGGGTGCAGAACTGCTTCCAGATACTCTGCCTGCTGCAATACCGCAATCTCCCAGCTTGTTTGAAAACCGTCCGCACTACTGTTTTCCGCGCTGTCAGCCATGGAAATAACCTCAGCCTCACCGTTATTCGGCATATAGGCCTGCGGATTCTGCGGGTTGGGCCACGCTATCACCGGCACAGCCTTGATTTCTGTACTCTTTTCTCCGGTCTGATTGGTAAGGGGCTGCATATTGTAGGTAAACAAATCTCCCATGGCATCCAGGTGATAAAGCTCATTGCCTTCGGGAAGGGCCGCCTGCCACAAATCCAAATCATCCCTTATGATAGCGCTCTTCAGGTTATTTGTAACAAGAACAATGACGGGTCTGGTTGGGCTGGTTTCGGTGAAGCTTTTATAAAGTATGGTCTTAATGGCTTTGTCCGCATAAAAACCTCCGCCTTTGGGCACACCCTTTTGAACCTTCAAGGCATTGTTCTGAGCCTGGACTTTCCAGACATTATCATTCACGGCAAGCACATGTACATCGTTGAGTGCAAGGTTCTGCTGCCTCACGAAGGCTTCCGTCCTTTTCAGGTATGCATCGGCTTTTTTACTGTCTGAAATATCGATCAGGAAAAACCAATCGTTTTTACGGGTGACGGTCTGCAAATCTTCTTTTACATAAGCAGGAAGATAAACCGCGCCGGTCAGCTGTATCGGCGCATCCAGCCTTTCCCCTGCCAGCTCAATCACATTCCCATCTACAGAGAGCACAGCAGGCTCTTTGTGGATGATTTCAAACCCCGTCAGTCGGGTTTCATCCGAAGAGAATGGAAACACGCGCAGCCCAAGCCTGTTGTTTCCAATATACCGCAGCAGGCCCGGATCCCTTCTGATAGTGGTAATTTGCCGATATATCCACTCGGCGGCCCGTTTATCGGCCAGAAGGCCATACTTTTTTTCTCCCTCTACAACCAGGTAATAGTTGCTGACATAACAACCTTCAGGAAGTTTAAAATCGGTCTTGTATTCGGCCAGTGAAAAGTGTGAATTTTTCAGGGTCAGGTGCACCCAACTGCGCCATACTTTTTCACGGGTATCATATGTAGATTCAACCGTAGCCCCTTGCAGCTGAACTGGCCCTGTCTCCTGCGAACTAAGGATTTCTTCGGGGCTTTCACCCAAAATCACCCGTCTGATCAACTCCTGCTTGTCGCTGGACAATACCAGGTTATCTGTGACAATGAAACGATACCAGGCAGAAAGCAGCGGTGTTTGCTGGCTGAAAACAGGCAGAATGAAGTCATCGCGGGTTTTGTTCTGCTCAACATGATCAAGGGTTCGTCTGATTCCGTTTCTGTTTACACGAACAGGCTCTCCTTCCTGATAGGAAGGGTTCACCGCCACTGTCATGGCCTTTGCAAGGTTCACCCTGTCACCATAGTATAACGCCGTAATGCTTAGTGGCAGCACCAACGTCAGCAATACTCCGGCTGCAAGCGCTTTTCTTTGATTGTAATGCTGGCGCAGATAGCACAAATCAATATGGAGGGATCGGATATGGATGAGAAACAAAAAGATGGGTGTAAGGATTAAGAAGCCAGAACCCACCGCAATAATCGCGGGAATGGCGATGGGCATATATGGCAGGAATATCAAAAAGAAATAAACGGTATATGGAAACAAGAACATCTTTCCCAGAAATATCATCAGCCTTATCTTTGGCTTTTCCCATTCGGGCAGAATCAGAAGTGCTCCGCAGATGGCAGCCGCGATAAAGAAGCCGGGATGTGAGAAATTGCCGAAAGGCCCATAGGTGAATAAGTTCAGGGTAAGCCCCAACAGCGGAAAGATCAGCACAAAGGGAAGAATTAGCTTCTTCCAGAAATCCGGCTTCCGGCTTAGAAAGATGAAGACCATGCGGGTTAAGAAGAATAAAAAAGCAATGGAGCTTAGTATAAATACAATCAGCAAGGTATGCTCCAGGAACTCACTTGAGCCGTTGATCATTGGCACCAATGCGACAAAAAACAAATACCATGCAAAAGGAATACAGATGGTGAGAACCGCATCGTTGATGAGCTTCGTCTCACCCTTTTTGGGCGTCAGCCAGAAAACAGACAGCAGCATGGCATAGGCCAGGGCCGGAACCGTTAGGGCCTCAAGAACAATCACCGGTTCAAGGTCAAACATCATCCAGCTCGGCACTGAACTCGGAATCAGCGTATCCCGCATCATAATGGAAGCATAAACCAGCGGAACACAAACGGAAAAAACGACCAAACCAAACCAGGGTACGATCTCCATTTTGCGAACAAGACACACAATGGCATAAACAGCGGTTGAAGCAATGAACAACAGGATCACCGCCCCAAAGCTGTACCAATCAGCCACCTGCCCCGTGTTCATCAGGGGCGAGATGATGGAAAAAATCTTTCCCAACACTGCAAGAATAAATATTTGGGGCAATGTGATCGTTAAAAATACCCAAATTGGTTTTCTTATTGTTTGCACTGCATTTCCTCCTTCTTGTATCTGGGATCTTTCTTTTTCATAACTCTTCTAAAAATAGAATCTGCGATGCTATAGTATAGAAGAAGTATTGTAACGTATACGACAATTCCAACAATTTTATGTGCGGTTTCGGTCTTCATAAATGGAAAGCTGTCACCTGCAGAAAGCAGCGAGATGGATATGACAATTCTTGCAACCGTGGCGTAAGCGCACAAAAGCCATGAACCTGCCAGAGCAGAGACCTGAAGCAGAAGCTTCCCGGCTGGTTTTTTGAAATAATGCAGGAAGGATACGACGGTCATGGTATAAAGGAGGATTAAATAATTCATTCCCGCACAGCTTTTTCCAATTACGATACCAGTTGAAAGGTTCACATACCCGACGCTTTCGTCGTATGTAAAGGGCATGCCTGTAAAGGCTGATACAAGGAAGGTAACCGGAGACAGCAAAAACAAAAGCCCCCGCGTTGAAGCAAGGCTGTAGAACAGCTTACCGGCAAAAGCCAGAACTGCTGCCAGGACGTAAAAAAATAAATTCGGTTTGATATCAGCGTAAACCCTACGTATTCTGGCGGCGAAGTCTGGTTTTCGAGGTTGCTCCGGTGATAATACAGTTTTATTCTCTTCCATGGCACATACCTCACTGGTATAGTGTGGCTTCAAAACAGCTTCCTGCTGTTTAAAGCTTGGCTTCAAGCATTTATTCGTTCACGGGAATGATAAAACGATTCATCCCCTGAAGCGCTTTTAACCCTTCAGAACAAAACATTATATGCGCAGCAGCCTGAAGCATTTATTGAAACAGACGTGCAGAGACCGGTTTTTGTTCCAGGTATGCCGGGATCATTCGAACATTGGTCTTCGCTTGCGCAGAGATATGCTGAGAATGATGCCCACCGCCACCAGGTTTGTGGTAACCGAGCTGACGCCATAGCTGATAAACGGCAGTGGAATACCCGTAACTGGAAGAAGACCGATATTCATACCAATGTTTTCCGTAAAATGCGCGAACATCATTGCGACAAGGCCCATGACGATATACGCCCCGTAACGCTCGCTGGAATACCATGCAATGTAGATGCACCGTGAGAAAAAGACCAAAAAAAGAATGATCAGAGCTGCTGCGCCAAAAAATCCTAACTCCTCCGCAACCACTGAGAACATAAAATCGGTTTGGGCTTCGGGAACGGTTTCGGCGGCAAGGCCATTTCCCCATCCTCGGCCCCACAGCTGTCCCGAGCCTGCATATTGGATGGCCAGCCGAACCTGATAATTAATGCCCAGTGGATCGGCTTCCTTGTTGAAAAAGCTGTAAAACCGGTCTTGCATATAGCCCGGAAGCAGCTGATACAAACCGGTGTAGTAAACCAGCAGCAGGCCGCCTATTGCCGTGCCGATTCCCGCGAAGATATACTTATAAGGAATACCAGCAAAAAAAACCATTACAAGAAAGATAAACACATAGACAAGACTTGTCCCGAAATCAGGCTGCAGCATCACAAGGAAAATCGGAACCGCTGTAAAGAATATCAGCTTCAGGTAATTGTATTTTCCCGTTTTCATCACAATGTTTTCAAGGTACAAAGCGTTCATCACCACAAAGGTGACCTTCCCAACCTCGGAGGGCTGATAGGTGAAAAGCCCGAGATCCAGCCAGCCCTGGGTTCCTGTTTCTTCCGCTCCTTTACCGACGATCAGCACCAGAACCAGAAGCAGCGTTGTAAACCCATATGCCGCAAACCCCAGAATCTTTAGGTGCTTATAATCCAACAGGCTGAGGATCACCATGGCGATGCCCCCGCCGACAATGCCTATGGATTGTTTAAGCAGACTTCCCGGGCTGCTAATCTGGTTAGTAACACTGATGATCATGAGCATCCCGAAGGTGTTCAGCGCGATCACGGATAGCACCAGAAACCAGTCGTAGTGCTTTAATACATTTAGCCCCTGGCTTTTTTCTAATTGCAGCATGGAACCTAGTTTTCCTTCCCATAATTTTATGCAGAGTTTTTTATTGTGGCATCAGGATGAACCCATAGCTTACAGGGTTTGTAACATTCCACCATCATGCACGATTATCAGGGTCATCCTTTGCTGTGTCTTCAACAGCTTCTTCCTGGTTCATGTCACCATTGTTGGCCGATGCTGTCTTTGAGTGATCTTTGCTGGTGAGTGTTTCCTTTGAATCCTCTTTGTCAGATGTCACTTTCGTGGGTTGTTCCTGGTTTTGTGTGTCTTTGCTGCCCACAGAAGATGGTTCTGAAGGCTGCTCCTGTTCAATGCTATCAAGAATGCTCCGATATTGGCTGGGTTGATAATCAACCCCCCCATCGGGCCGCTTTTTCAGGCGCAGCCGCCTGTAAATGAGCAGTATAACAAAGGCGAGTGCAAACAGACCCCCAATAACCTGATTCACATTCACACCATTCACTCGTAAATCCGGGCGCATGCTGTCTATAAACAGCCTGGCACAGCCATAGAGCACCATATACAGTGAAAAAACCTCGCCTTGCAGCTTCTTCCTCTTTCTGAACCAGACCAGTACAAAAAATACTGCCAGGTTCCATAACGATTCATACAAAAACAACGGATGAACCAAATCACTTGTCGTTCTTTGAATAACATCTCCCGTCATACCCCAGGGTAAGGTGGTTGAAGGGCCAAAAAGCTCCTGGTTCACAAAGTTGCCCCACCTGCCTATGGACTGTCCAAGAGGCAGATACACCGCAATGTGGTCGAGCACCTGCAGTGCACTGATTTTACGGAAACGGCAGAAAAGGAAAATCGTAATAATGCCTAAAACGATCCCACCATATATTGCGAGGCCACCCTCCCAGATTTTAATGATATCCAAAGGATTACGGGAATAAAGCTCCCAATTCACAACGACATAAAATATCCTGGCACCGATAATACCAACAGGGGCGGTAAACAGCAGCATGTCTGTCAGGTCGTCCTGCTTCAGGCCATACTTCTCGCTGCTTCTAAGCACACCGGTGATGATCACTAAAAACGCCAGCGCAGTAATAATCCCATACCAATGCACCGCAAACGGGCCAAGTGTAAATAGTACCGGGTTTAGCTCCAGGTGAATACCCAGTCTTGGAAAGTCAATATGATTGAGCATATCCATCCCTCACATTCTTTTTCTATTGGTTCTTCCCAGGCTTCCACTGCCAGGGCGAGGATAAAATCCGATTCAAAGATATTATACAACTCCTGATGAATGAATGCACTCGCAGCTTAACCAGTTCTCCATCAGCCAGGTGTCGACTTGTGAAGGTGCATCAAAAAACGGAGCTGCATTGTCAACCGTTTTTATCCTGGCTTCCTGATGGCCATATGATGGACAAAACCGGTTCCAGCGCAAAATGCTCCTGAAAAACCTTTTCAACATCCGCCAGTGTCAGCTCCGCATAAACCCTGGCAAATTCAAAATAATTTGTGCCCTTGAAAGCAAGCGGGATAAACGCCTGGGAGATATTTTCGGGGGAATTGAGGCTGCGGATAAACCTTCCTTCATGCGCCTTGCGGATACGGTCAAACTGGTTGCGAGCCAGCCCTTCCTGCTGTACCTTCTGAATGGCTTCACTAATTCTTTGGGCACACCTGACAGGGTCGTTTGATTGTCCGCCCCACGCTGTAAAACCGTAGGATTCCTCCAGTGTTGCATCTGCACCAAAGGACTGATTAATTAAACCCTCATTATATAGTTGATTATACAATAAGGAACTTCTTCCCATCAACATCGAAAGCATAATTTCAAGACATATCTTCCGTCTTGGCAGTTCGTACCCCGTCATTCCTGACTTGTCCCTGATCCCCATTTGAAACTGTGGCATGGCCACCGCCAGTTTTCTCTCAACCAGCTGGCTTTTATGTCCATGGGTTTCCTCTGGAAAGATTTTTTGGATATTACCCGGATTGTCCCTGGCAATAATATTATCATCAGCCATTTTGAAAACTGTATCCGGATCCACATCCCCCACGACAACAAGGATCATATTGGAGGGATGATAAAAGGTGTTATAGCATTTATACAAGGTTTCCTTTGTGATCTGGCTGATGCTGTCGACGGTGCCTGCGATGTCGATTTTAACGGGATGTTTTTCATACATTGCGCCAAGCAGATTGAAAAATACCCGCCAGTCAGCGTTGTCCTGATACATCTTAATTTCCTGTGCGATAATCCCCTTCTCCTTCTCCACATTTTCATCGGTGAGATAGGGGTGCTGCACATAATGCATCAATAGCCTGAAATTCTCTTCAAAGCCGTCCGTACAGGAAAAAAGATATACAGTCTGTGTAAAATCGGTATATGCATTGGGTTCGGAGCCGAGCTTTGAGAATTTATCCATGACGCTTCCATCTTCCTGCTCGAAAAGCTTATGCTCAAGAAAATGGGCAATCCCGTCAGGCACCCGTGTTTGTTCGGTCTCTCCCGGGGCAATGAAGGTGTTGTCGATGGATCCGTAATTGGTGGCAAAGGTCGCGTAAACCTTGTGATAGCCTTTTTTGGGGATCACAAAAACCTTCAGCCCGCTTGGATGATCAACCTGAATGACTTTCTCACGGATGCGATCAAATTCCAGTGTTTTCATTCTCTCTCACTCCTTTTGGCGCTCTGGGGATGCGGTTAAAAAGTAGACGGTATCCAGTGCAATGTCCTTTGAGATACGCACCACATCCTGCTTTTCCACCTTCATCAATTTCTCCAGAAAGGTATCGGCGGTGTCATTGTCACCCGATAAAAGCTGGCTGAGGAAAAAGTCAACCATTGCCCCCTGGGTGTCCTGCATGGACTTGAGCCCGGTTTGGTAACTGTTTTTCGTGGCTTCCATTTCCAGGTCGGTGATATCCCCGTCGCGTATGGCTTGCAGCTGCTGCTGAATGATATTTTCAGCTTTTTCCCGGTTGTCAATTTCTATTCCACTGGCAGCTATCAGCAGCCCCCTAAATTTTTCGAGCCTTGTGAAGGTTGTATAGGCCAGGCTTTCCTTCTCGCGGACATTTTGGAACAGCTTGGATTGAACCCCGCCCCCGAGGATGCCGTTATAGATCGCCAGAGGGAAATAATCCGGGCTGCCGGCTTCAATCTGAGTGCGAAAGCCAAGGCAAAGCTGCCCCTGGCTGACATCCATCGGCTCTTCCACCCTTTTCACCTGTAAAACCTGCTTTTGAACCTGCGAAGGCTTCAGCAGTTGTTGAACGTTTCTATCCAAAAGGTTGAATTTATCGGTGAATCGTTTTATTTCATCTTCCCGCACATTGCCAGAAATGTAAACATAGATAGGGCTTTCAGCAAGCATTGCACGATATCTGTTCATAAGCCCGTCGCGGGTTATGACAGCCGCTCCGGTTTCATCACCGTCCTCATGCAGTGCATAAGGCTCATTGGCACACATTTCTTCAAAGCATCTTTCAATGGCATATTGCATCTTATCATTGACACGGCTTCGGATTCTTTGAATCAGATTCTCCTTCTCCTGTTCAAAGTAGTCCTGCCTGAAAAGCCCATCTTCTGTAACCGGCTCTGTCAACACTTCAAGAAGAAGGCTTCCCGCTTCTTCAAACAGGTTTGTCTTGCCGGAAGTATATAGATCCGAAACAAACCCGCTGTAAAAATGAAGGATTTGAAGCTCACCCTTTTTATAAACCCCTGCTTCAATGCTCGCACCATACAGCTCTTCCAGCCTTAATGCGAGATCCTGCTGCGTGGGGTACCCATTGCAACCTCTTCTGAGCACGTAGGGAAACAGTGCATTTTCGCTAACTGTTTCCTTCTGCAGTGGGTGAACGAGAAAGATATCGATTCGAACCGTTTTGAACTTATCGGATGGAACGGAATAAAAAGATATCCCGTCCTTATCAAACAGCTTCTTTACTGCAACCAGGCTTTTGGGGTTTTCCATTCGCGATCATCCTTTCAAGAAAAGGCTTTCATCCAATCATCCATCTGTTTATTCATCCCCAAACATGGATAAAAATATTATAACATGATTTCACTGCAGAACTTTTTCTGGTGAATAAGGATCGAGTTTAACCGGTCAATGCAGTGATACCATGATATGACTCTTGTATATTATAACATAAGTGAGCCCCTGGTGAGTTTAATCTCATATGTGGGCTTAATATTGCTGGAAGTTCTGGTTCATGTTCACACCCCCAGAAAATAGCGGGTGGTTTGCAATCATCTAATTGCATTCAGGTTTTTACCGATATATGATCTATAACTGCCAATTCCGGTTCCCCTTTTCGGTATTGGCGCAGAAATAACCAAAACAACAAAGGTTGAGTCAAGTTTTAATTCCGGAGGAATGCAGCATGTTCTATCTTGGTTTGGAGAACCAGATTCATTTGTTCATTGTTATCATTTTTTCTTCTTATATTTATCTTTCTTCGTTTTCAATCCGGCAGCCTTCTGCTTTCATCAAGCATTTTAGTACGGCTTTTTTCATACCGCTTGTGTTGTGCCTGATGTCTTTCTTATCGCTAAACAGGGAGTATGCCTCATCCTACCTGTTCTTTTCAGAGTTTATTCTGATATCTGCTTTATTACTGATCCTGTTGGTGCAGAAGAATGGTGACTTCACCTATGTTATCTTTTTCCTGTTGTACGCCATGCCGGTGTGTATCGGCATTTTAAACCTGAACTTCGACTCCATCAGCCGCTCTGCGGTGTTTACTCCTATGATCGGTGTTTATGGTGGATTTTCTGCTGTTCTTATCGTTGCCTGTATGCTTTCTAGAAAGAAAGAACAACTGCCGATGTACTGTGGCCTGCTTGCAATATCTGCTTCGTTGCTGCTTATGCGCTTAAGCCCTGGTCAGCCAGCGACAACAATTGCGTTGGTTATGAAAGCTGCCGGATATCTTCTCTTTTCCTGGTTTTTTTATCGCTCGACTACCTTCCAGCTGCAGCAGCAGCATAGCAGGAACACTTCACAGCTGGAAAGACTGAATGATAATGTTCAACGGGAAGTAAACCGGAGAGTGGAAGAAATCGAGCGCTCCAATAAAAAGCTGGTGGAAATCTCAAAGACCGACGGCTTAACGGGTGCATATACCAAAAAAGCTATTCTGGATATGATGGATATGTCTATCAGCAAGCAGCCCGATACCGTTTTCTCCGTCCTAATGTTTGATATTGACAATTTTAAAACGATCAATGATACCCATGGGCATATCACTGGTGACAAATGCATTAAGAACCTGATGAACATCTGCCGGAACTCCTTCCGTGGAGATGACATTATCGGGCGTTTTGGCGGAGACGAGTTTGTCATCATGCTGCCTGGAACAAGCCCGGTGAAAGCTTATCTTGTGGCCGAGCGTTTTCGTAAAAACGTGGAACAGACAAAGGACCCGCATTTCACGGTTTCAATCGGTGTAGCTTCCTTCCCGCTGGACGGTAAGAATTCAAAAGGGTTGATCAGTTCCGCGGATAAAGCGTTATACATCTCCAAGGAGAAGGGCAGGAATATGGTCAGTCACACAGGACAGCTTGAAGAATAAATTCATAACAGAACTGAAAACCCGGTGAGACCCACCGGGTTTTAACAACTGCAAGCCAGCATGTACTTTGGTCGATTGAACCAATACACCTGCTGGCTTTAGCCTATTGGTGGTAGGTGGACAGGAAATCTCTGATGTCGGTAATCGCTTTGGTGAGGCCTTCTGGTTCCATCAGCGCGACCAGCCTGAAATGATCCGGGTGGAACCAGTTGAAGCCCGTACCCTGAACAATCAGAATTTTTTTCTCACGCAGCAGATCCAGCGCAAATTGCCGGTCATCCTTCAACCCAAAACGCTCCATATCCAGACGGGGAAACAGGTAGAAAGCACCCCGCGGCTTTTTACATGAGACACCAGGGATCTCATTCAGCAGCCGCCAGGCTGTTTCTCTTTGCTGATAGAGCCTGCCGCCGGGCTTTACCAAGTCATTGATACATTGATACCCATCCAGCGCTGAACAAATGGCATATTGTGAGGGGACATTGCTGCAAAGGCGCATTGAGGATAATAAACCAAGCCCTTCAATATAATCCTGTGCTATCTCCCTGTTACCGCTCAGAACCATCCAGCCGGTTCTGAAGCCTGCCATCCTGTGAGATTTTGACAGCCCGCTCAGTGTTACCACAAGGGTATCTTCAGTCATTGAAGCGGGTGAGACATGCTTTTCACCATCATATAAAATTTTGTCATATATTTCATCCGAAAATATAATCAGTCGATGCTTCTCGGCAAGGCGAACCAGCTGTTCCATGCAATCTCTTGAATAAACTGCTCCGGTAGGGTTGTTGGGATTGATAATGACAATGGCCTTTGTATTTGCAGTTATTTTTCTTTCAACATCCCGGATGTCGGGCATCCAGTCGGCTGCTTCGTCACAAAGATAGTGAACGGGCTTGCCCTGACAGAAGTTAACGGAACCTGTCCACAAAGGATAATCCGGGGCGGGTACAAGCACTTCGTCGCCCATGTTTAACAGGGCTTGCATCACGAGCATAATCAATTCACTAACGCCATTGCCCGTGTAAACATCATCAACACTGATATTGCGCACACCCTTACCCTGATAATACCGGACGATGGCCGCCCTGGCCTGTTCAATTCCGTTGGAATCACAATAAGCCTGTGCCTGTGCCAGAGAGATATTGTTTTTAATTTCGTCAACGACCGTATCCGGTGCCAACAGTCCAAAAGCAGCCGGGCTTCCAATATTCAGCCTGGTGATCTTCTGATTTTCTGCCTCAAGGCGTTTAACCTCCTTCAAAATAGGCCCCCGGATTTCATAAGATACCTGATTCAATTTGTTTGACCTGGTAAATACTGTGTTCATAATGTTCCTCCTCCCAACACCTGTTCCTGCAGCTGTCTGATACTGAACAGCCTGGAACTTGTTAAAATGTGCCGGACTAAAGGTGAAGCATGTGCTATCTTCGAACGAAGCGGACAGCAAGCTCACAGGATGCATTGTTTGTGCTGCAAAGCTTGCTTAACACAAATAAAAAACTCCTCCAATCCCGAAAGGGACGGAAGAGTTATCCGCGGTACCACCCTAATTAGCATAAATGCTCAGCTTTATCCAGTACTATCATACTGTCCCTTTGTAACGTAAGGGAAACGTCACTCCCTACTTCAGTTCGGGAAGCGGCTCGGAAGCTGCCTTCTGCACTTTCACCCGCCGGACTTCCACCACCCCCGGCTCGCTGTATGGCTACGATACATACTCCTCTTCTTCATTGCCTTTTATTGTTTAACATTTCTGCCCTCCACCATGGAGAACAGATTAATTTTTATTATTATATTACGGAGCTTTGGTATTTGCAAGAAAAATTTTTAAGTTCATCAGCGTGGGTTTGCAGAGAACTGGTTTAAAATTTGCGGAACATGTGAAAACTAAACCATTGAGCACGGTTTGATCAGCTTTTACATAGGAGGAATCAGAGGAGTATTATGGGTAAAAAAAACTTTCTCATCTTTACAATCATCATGGTTTGTATCACAGGTGCAGCTTTTTACGGAATTTATGCAAAAGTTGAAAGCCAGTTGAGGGTAAAGCAAAACTCTATTTCGACAAAACTTCCGCAGGAGAACCCTGACGAAGGAAACCATCCGCTTCCTGAGGCCTTTACTACTGAGACCCAAAGCTCGCAAAAAGCTGATACATGCAAAACAATCACAAATGCTCAGAAATATTATGCACCTCTTTCCACAGCCGATAGTAAAAATATTCTGTTAATTGGTAAAGACCCATGCTATTCCAACTTTGATATCATGATTATCATATCGGTGGATGAGAAGAACCAAACCGTGCGTATGCTGGATCTGCCCAGAGATATCTATATTGATTATACCGATGCGATTTTGGAGAAACTGAAAAAGAATGACGAAGAATTTTATCATGAAAAGGGAGCCTGGAAGCTGAATGCAGCCAATGTCGTCGGCAGAAAGATAAAGTACTCCCCTCAAACTGAACGGTTTGTCGGAAAGCGGGAAATGAACTTTTTAACCGATTTGATTGATGAAGTTTTCAGTATTCAGATCGATGATTATATAGCAGTCGAAACCAGCGGTTTTCGTGAAATGGTGGACTATTTCGGCGGTGTGGTGGTGGATGTGCCATATGCTATGCATTACGAAGACCCACTGCAGGATCTATATATTCATCTTGAGCCAGGGCTTCAGGTTCTAGATGGGGTAAAGGCCGAGAAATTCGTCCGTTTCAGGCAGGGGTATAATGAATCTGGCAGGATGGTTAGCTACTCCCGGGCTGAAAACACCTTTCTTTTCCTGAGATCCTTCTTCAAACAGCATGTTACGCTGCGCAATATGACGAAGGTGGGAAAGGTTTATGAGATCGTGAAAGAAAACACAGTCACCAGCGTTCAAGCGCTTGGTGACTGCTATCAATATGCCCGTTTGGTGGCAAAAGTTCTGGAGGATGAATATAACATTGAATCCACAATGGTTGAGTGTGTAGAGTCAAAAAATATTGATGGTGCACGGTATGATATCATCCGCAGCAAATAGAGTGAACTATTCAATAGGCTTATACTCGTATGTCACCTCTCCATCCATAATGGTGACCAGAATATATTTTGCAGCCTTCTTATTCTCCGCCGTAAGCTCGGGCACATCAAAGCCGGCCGTGGAGAAGTACCGGACACCTCTGTCCTTAGTAACCTTGTTTTCAGCTCCTTTGTAAAATACCCATATATTCTTCATTTTATTTCGATATTTCACCAGAATATCTCTGAATAACTGTGCCTCTTTTTTATCGGTAAAAGTTTGCAGATCACTTTCAAGAAACAGGAATACGTTTTCCCCTGTGAAACTGTCCAGTTGCTGCAGCAGCCAGTTCCATTGCCCTGTGATACCATTTCTGATGCTCTTGGCTTTTACATCCAATGAAATGAACCGCGAGCCCTGAAGGTCTATGGCATTATAGCCCGCAGCCGTTGAGACGGATGGCTTTTGCAGCTGTTCCAGTACCTGATGGGAACCATTACCCACAAACGCGCCTACCTCGATGTACTTGTTGATCTTATCGGCTAAAAACGTTGTCAGGTGCTTTTCCACATCATTGGCCGGCTCTCTGGCTTCTCCAAAAACTGAGAACCTGTAATTTGTTTCAGCCTGTACAAAGGTTTTAGCCTTGCTCCTGTAGTCCACCGGCTCGGTATCAGGCGGAAGCTTTGCAAAATCAACCTTGCTGTCGGTCTTCACGTTGAATTGCAGATCATCCAGGTAGATATGCCCCTCCTCGTTCAGCGGCGACGGATTTACCACATACAGCCGTGTGACCCTGGCGGGCTTTGCGATCTTTTCAATATTCCCCTCAACATATTTCCAGCCTGTCCAGCTGATGCCTTCTGAAAACATTACATACCTCTTCTCACCCTTCGCATCGATCACTTCAGCCCGCAGCCAGCTTTTTGTGAACCTTTGGCTGTATGCCCACAGGCCAATGCTTTCAGTTCCCTCGGGGATGCTGATTCCTTTTTCTCCAAGCATCAGATAGGCTGCCTGGGTTTCAGGCGTTTCCTTGAACGCATAGTCCAGGCGTGCACTGGAAAAACCCGAATTTGCATAGTCATTTACAATCTCAGCACCTCCGGGTACCCAGGAAGGGTAAGAAGAAAAGCTGATGTTTATATTCTCAAAGTTTTGCACGACGGTATTAACCAAAGGCTTAACGGCCGTTTCGGTTGTCATTTTCTCGCGTTCCACGGTGATGACGGACAGATCATCGAAATATACTGCGCCGATCTCTGCAATCGGGTTCACCTGAACCAGATAAATGCGTGTGAGCTTAGCGGGCATGGGAACACCATTCAGCGGGATTTCCACATACCTCCAGCCCTTCCAGTCAAGCTTTGTGAGGTCACCCAACCGATAAACCTTGTTCTTGCTGTCTTTCACCTCGATGCGCAGCCAGTTGGAGTTCTCCTGGCTGTTATAAACCCAAAGGCCAACACGAATGGCATTCTGAGGCAGTTCGATCCCCTGCCCGGATAATTCTGCATAAACAGCCCTGTTGGTTTCTGCTGCTTCAAAGCTGTAGGATAGCTTTCCGGATTTTTCACCTCCGTGCTTTTGCTCGGAAGATATACTATAAGAACCCTTGACGGCAGAAGGATATGGCAAAAATGTGGCATTCGTCTTTTCAAAACCGTCTGCAAGAGTGCTGACAGTTGGAAGAACCGTAATACCACAGTTGACATGAACATCGCCAACTGAAGCCTGAATATAGCCATAGCCCGATTTCGTGGACACAAAGGTGTTTCCGGAAAAGAAACCGACGCCGCCCATTGTTTTCCAGTTGATATCCGCAGGGTCGATAGATGCCTTATACCCTTCGGAATGCTCCCCGATGACCGTAAAGGTTTTACGTTCCTTTGAAATCAATGTGATGCTGGTATGGTTTAAGGTGAGTTTCACCGGCCCGCCAAACACATAAACGGGGTACTCGGCCTTCACACCTGCCACCGTTGCCGTTATCGTTCCGGTTCCATAGGAGGTTGGCCGCAGCACATTTCCTTCAAAGGAGCCCTCTATCCCGGTAACCTGCCATTGTATTTCTTCCGGATTGATCATCACCGGGTTCAAATAGGCATCGTATCCGGTTACAGTATAGGCTCTGGATGTGTTTACAAAAATATTGGGATCGGTTGTATGGATGCGCAGACTGGCCAGGGGTGCAGGAGGCGCTTTGGAAAACACTCCTACCGCGTTGGGGATTTTACGCTGGACGCCGTCACTGGGGCTGTTTTGCACTGCAACGGTTTGTGTGCCGGGCTCTCTGGAAACCATGGTGGTTGAACCGCCGCCATCCAATGCAACAGCATTCCAGGAGCCGATTTCCAGCATGAATGCGGCCAGCTCCTGCATGGTCATGCCGGTGCTGTGGGATTGCCTGCCGTCAACAGCCACCATATACAGCATCTTTCCGTCCCGGCTGCTGCCTACGGCCGTTCTTGGGTGCCTTCCGGCCACTTCATGGGTAAAGGTTTGAGGGATTGCACCATCCACCACAATCATTCCGCCGCCGCTAACCGCCATTTTCATGCTGTCTGCATTTGGTGCGGTTATGATTTCAAACCTGACAGGATCACCCACCTTGAAGTTTTCAGTAATCAAAGGGGTATTTTCCTTCCGCGTGATCACCACATAACCGTTCACTGGAATATCGACGGCTTCCATGTTATACCGAATTTCCTTCACAACCCCGTCGGCGATGATCATTTCGGTCATATCGGGATAATAGCCATTACGAGTGCCTATGGTCGTCGTGCGCCATTTTCTGTCTAAAACCGTAAAGTCGGTATAGCCATAGAAAGGTTCATTATACCTGGCAATACTGATAAACCCGCCATTTGGCGCGTAAACCTTCATATCGGTTTTCCAGTAGCCAAAAACAGCCACATCGGTATTGTCAATTCCAAAGGTAGCCATATTGTCTTTGGCCAGGTTGAAATTTGCATCGGCTGTTTTCAGGTTTTGGCCTTGTACCATGGGGCCTATTACGTTCTGTTGACCGGCTTGATCGGAAGCGAGGAAAAAACTGCCGTTAATCCCGGCAATGGCACCCCACTCCTTCATGTGCTCTGAAGTTGTCTGGGGCTTCTGTATGGTATCCCTGTTGGCCAATGTATCGATATGTACGTTTGAATTGTTCAGGTTTGCTTTCAGAACATAGATGGTCTGCCACCCCTGATCGGTATAACGCACGATTTTGTCCTGAGTAACACCGGAGGTAATGGTTTTTGTATCCACATTCTGATATATGACGGAATTAACCACAGGTGCCTCAACTGCCCGTGCACCCAAAGAAGCTGATGTGAGCAATATTAAACCTGATAAAAACGCAGCTGCTGCTTTTTTCATATGCATATAGTGCTCCTCCGTAAAACTTTTCTTTTGTTGGGTTTTTCTTTAGACCATTTCACGCAGGAATCGGTTCCACCTGAAATGGGATCGGTTATGTTTTGGTTCGAATTCCAGGCATGAAACAGCCAAACCAGATGGCTGCAAGACGACTGCACCCACAAACTGAACCGGGCGGCCGGTACGCCTGTTTCAGGCCGCCCCCGGAGAGCATGCCTGCATGTCTCTATTTTACCATGCAGGTGGAAAAAAGACTACTTTACAAGGTTTACGTTTTCATTAAGTATATAACATGTAAAAGACATTCTGATTACAAAGTTCATGTAGTGAAATCAGTGTTACTTTTTCCCCTTGGCTGGTTCGATATTGATCCGTTTACCCTTTATCTGGGCCAGCTTCATCGCTGCAAGTACCTCTTTCTGGTTTTCAACAGGCACTTCGACAAAGGTGAACTTATCATACATGTCAATTTTCCCGATGACCTTTCCCTGAATTCCCGTCTCACCGGCAATGGAACCCACAATATCCCGAACCTGAATCCCGTCCTTGCGGCCAACATTGATAAACAACCGCACCATGCCTTCTTCAGCTCCACTGTCAGCGTAATGCTCTTCCTGTTCGTTTTCTTTTTCGTGGTTTTCCTTCTGATCCGACAAGACCATTTTCATCAGCGCAGCCGCAACATCCATCGAAGTATATTCCTCGTCCATCAGCTGCTCAACCATTGTAGAATAACGATCCAGCTCCGGGTCCTCCATCAGCTGGCGAACTTTATCTAAGAAACGGCTGGTTTTGCTCTCTTCGATATCGTTTTGCGAAGGAATAGTGCGGGGAAAAATCTTCGTATTGGCATAGCGTTGGATATCCTTAATTGCGTAAAACTCTCTGCGGCCTGTAACAAAGGTAAATGCTTTCCCGGTTTTTCCTGCCCTTCCTGTCCGCCCGATGCGATGCACATAATATTCTTCATCCTGAGGAATATCGTAGTTGAAAACAATCTCGATATCATCCACATCAATTCCTCTGGCTGCAACATCTGTCGCAACGAGGATATCGATGCGCCCATTGCGGAACATTCCCATCACCCGATCTCTTGCAGGCTGCCCCAGGTCACCATGCAGCCCTTCAGCAAGGTATCCGCGAAGCTGCAGCTCACTGACCAGCTCGTCCACACGCCGTTTTGTGTTGCAAAAGACGAGGGAGAGCCTGGGATTGTAATAGTCCACCAGCCGTGTCAGTGCTTCGAGCTTGCGGACCGGTGCAACCTCAAAATAATATTGTTCAATGCTCGGTACCGTCAGTTGCTTGTGGTTGGCCTTGATAGTAACGGGGCTTTTCAGGTATTCCCGTGTAATCGCCATGATCTCAGGTGACATCGTTGCAGAAAACAGAAGGGTTTGTCTCATTTCAGGAACATCCTTCAGGATGGTCTCCATATCTTCCCTGAAACCCATGTTCAGCATTTCGTCCGCCTCGTCTAAAACGACCATTTCCACAGAACTCATCGAAATGGTTTTCCGCTCCATGTGATCCATCACCCTTCCCGGTGTACCGATCACAATATGCACCCCCTGGTTCAGAGCTTTGATCTGACGGTCAATGGGCTGCCCTCCATATATGGGGACCGCTTTCAAACCCTTTTTATACTTTCCGAATTTTTTAATTTCTTCTGCAGCCTGGATTGCCAATTCACGGGTAGGACACAGGATGAGAACCCGAACTCCCTTTTCAGCAGGGTTGATTCTTTCTATGGCCGGCAGACCAAATGCGGCCGTCTTTCCAGTTCCGGTCTGGGATAGACCGATCAAATCCTTGCCTTCAAGGATCAGTGGTATGGCCTGTGTCTGGATGGCTGTTGCCTCTTCAAAACCCATTTCTTCTACTGCCTTCAGCAGCTCCGGAGCTAATGGCAGCTCTTTGAACTTGATTTTTTCCATTTAAATGCACCTTCTTCCTGCTATAGCAGGATTATTTCCAAGGTATGGCACAGCAATGTCACAAAGATGTGACAGAGCCTGCTGATTGCCTTCCATGATTAATGATCCTTGCGCAGTGAGCGCTGATTACCTTTTTCATCCACAAGGATAATGTTGTCCAGTTTCTGTTTCACGCTCTTGCGGAAAGCTGCCAGGTATTCACTTCGAAGCCGTTGTTGCTCGTCAGCTTCTTCCGGTGTAAGACCAACGGTTTTGGCCTTACGCGCCAACTCATTGATTCTCTTGATATTCAACTGATCCTCAGGTTCCTTTTTTGTATTCAAAGCTTTTCCACCAACCCGATTTCCTCACCGAACGTGTCTACGGTCACTTCACGCATGACCTGCGCTTCCTTCGGACGATCCTGATAATCTCTTTTCACGGATACGATCCTGTCAGCTTCCTCCAACCCCTCGATCACCTTGCCAAAGGCTGCATATTGCCCATCAAGGTGCGGTGATTTCGCAACCATGATAAAAAACTGGGAGCCTGCGGAATCGGGGCGCTGAGAACGAGCCATGGAGATCACTCCCCTGTCATGGGGCAGGCTGTTCTTAAAACCATTGGCCGAGAACTCTCCCCGAATGGAATAGCCTGGGCCTCCCATGCCTGTTCCCTGAGGATCACCGCCCTGTATCATAAACCCGGGGATTACCCTGTGAAAAATGGTTCCGTTATAAAAGCCGGCATTGACTAAAGCAACAAAGTTTCTGACGGTATTCGGAGCGATGTCAGGATAAAGTTCGACCTTGATACTGCTTCCGCTTTCCATCGTGATGGTTACAACTGGATTCTTCATAGGTTTCCTTTCTTACATCGGATATTTTTACTTCAAAAATGCAAAGCTATTGTATCAAAAAAAGCGTAAGGTTACAAATAGTTTTCCTTGCTTACATGGGATTATGATGTTTCTCTGCTTTTTTTATGATACAATGGTCAGGAAAGAATAGGTTAGTTCTTCAGTTCTGAACCATGCGTAGAATATTGGAGGATTTAAGCCATTGGAAGAGAGTTTTGACCAATTTCTAACCATAAACCAATGCCCCATCCGGTTCCGGGAATCCGGAAACGGACCAACCCTGGTGTTGGTGCATGGCATTGGCGGGTATAAGGAGGAATGGCTGCCTGCCATAAAAATTCTTCAGGAAAAGTTCAGGGTTATCGCGCTGGATCTTCCCGGGCACGGCTTAAGCGGGAAACCTGATATTGCCTACACCATTGACAATCTCACAGGTTTTCTGAAGTCATTTTTTGCTGCGATGAACCTTGAAAAGGTATTCCTGGCAGGGCATTCCCTGGGAGGGGCAATCAGTTTAAACTTCACTCTGCAATACCCTAACCTGGTGGAACGACTCATTTTACTGAACAGTGCATTCACCCGGATGCCCCTTTCAATCCGGCTTGGTTCATTGGGGTTTCTTCCTCACTTGATACGAAAAGTCTCTTTCCCTTTTGTAAAGGCTTCGGCCAAACGCGCTTTTTATGATCACAGCAAGATCACAAACCGCTGGCTGGTCATTTCGCATCGTTATATCAATGAACCAGGTGCTTTACGGGTTATGTTTTCCATCATTCGTTCAAACATGACCCTGTTTGGCTTGAGAAAAGAATTTCGGGACCTGATTTCAAGTAAGGTCGCTTATATGACAACTCCTACATTAATCCTGTATGGTGAAAAGGATCGGGTAGTGCCAAATATCAATTCCAAAATACTGCACCAGGCACTATCGGTTTCTGAATGTATTCCTTTTGAGAACTGCGGGCATGAGCTGCAGTATGAATGCTTCAAGGAGTTTTGTGAGCAGGTAATTCGTTTTTTAAGCCAAACCAATCCCGTCGGGATGGAACCCGTGGAGGAGAAAAACTGATGAAGGGAATGACATTTTTACTGCTAAGGGGCTGTTATGCCATTTGCAGATTAGATAGTGCCTCGCCAGTACCGGATTGGGTGAAGGGTGATGAGTTCTGTTCCATCACCAAAACTTCAGAGGAATTGTCTGTAGTGTGCGGTGAAGAGCATGTACCCTTTGGTGTTAAAAGCGAAACAGGCTGGAGAATACTCAAAATCCACGGGGAACTGGACTTTGCATTAACGGGAATCCTTGCCGGCATCAGTGCAATACTGGCCCACCAGGGTATCAGCATTTTTGCATTGTCTACTTATAATACGGACTATGTGATGGTGAAAGAGAAGGATCTCAAACAGGCAGTTACTGCGCTTCAAAAAGCCGGGCATACGCTATCTAACTAGATTCACCTGATAAATGTTCCTTGAAAACCTTGAATATTGTGAGTTTTAAGAAGGATTTTTGATGATGAGTGTCGAATATATACAGTATAAAACAAATTTTACAAAAGGTGATGTATAT
>JAGOJH010000045.1 GCA_017995215.1 Thermoclostridium sp. | reverse complement strand
CGTAAGATAAAGGTCGCCTCCGTTTTCAATGACCAATTCCCCCGACAGTGGTTCCAGATCATAGGAAACATACATGCTGACAGCACCTGCTATGGCAGCCATTGGGCCGACACCGGCTGCCTGCGAAGCCCTGCACATGTGACAGATAATTTCCGGCGCATTTTCAAGCGGCTTTACCGGCACCAGACTATGCAAAAAAACCGGCTGCCTGCGGATATACTCCTCCACCTGCTGCCGGTATTTTTTAATGCTTTGTTCCGCCTGATTCTTGAGATTGCTCAACGCACCGATGCACAAATCCGTCTGTTTCACCTTCACGGTAAAATAGTTCAGAGCATCGGCTTTAAAAACCCTTCGGTAGTTTCTGGGTTCTTCGCTCATGTTCATAAACGCTCCGTTATGCTTCAGGTTCCCGCTGTGCCAGATGCAGTATCCTCAGGGGGCACGCCTTGACACAAAGGCCGCAGATAAGACATTTCTCCTTGTCATAGGCCAGGGTGTAATCAGGTGCGTCGATGGTCAACGCCCTTGGTGGGCAAACCGAGGTGCATGCGCCGCAATGGACGCAATTTTCCTCCTCCCAGGTCAGTGTTCCGTTAAAAACATGGTAAGTGATCCCCTGCTGCTCTATATATTGCAAAGCTTGATCAATATTCTTCTTTTCACCTGTCAGTTCGACAATCAGCTTCCCCGTTTTGTTCAGGCGTATGTCTGCGTGAAGAATATTGACCTCCAGCTCGTATTGGCGCACCAGTAGAGTCATTAAGGGGAAGGTCACCATGGTTGGCGGAAAGATGAGATTTACCTTGATGGTCATTTCAGTCCCCCCTTATATCCAGCCTGTTGAGGCGTTGTTGGTGATTTGGCAGCAATTCTGCGGCCTTTGTCAGCAGGAATTCTCCCTTTTGAACCTGAGTTTTCAGCTCCTGGGCAATTTCCCTGGCCTTCCTCATGCTCGAAAGGGGAGCCGTCGGAACCTTCCTGCCATTGATTGTAACTGATCCGCTGCGCAGCTCCTGGTAGGACACCCGCTGTGAAAACGAGGTATTACCGCTTTTATCGACAATCGTGGTATAAATATCGCTGTCGGCTATGCCGGTTTTCATCGCCATATCTTCGTCGAGAACCGGTATGGGAATGCCCACGCCCACAAACAATGTGGTGCCATATTTCTCATAGACCGCTGCACGGATGTACTTTACTGACATCTTTTTCATGTCCCCCACCAAGGCCAGGGTTCCCGCCAGGCTCACAGGTGTGCCGTTGGGCAGCCGCTCCTGGCCGGGGTCGTGCTGAGTACCTTCAAAGGCCACATATCCCTGGGCCCCGCCAAAGAACACCCTGGTTCCGATTCCCACGGTACGATACTCTGGATCGTTCAGCAGCGGGCTAAGCTGCCCCGAGGTGCAATAGGTGACGTTTCCAAACTGTGGCAAAAGCGTGCCCATGTATGTATAAATTGTTTTGTCGGTGGAATTGGTACCCGCAGGATAATTCTGATAACAGTTGCGGGGGTTAAACATGATAGCCTGGTTCACATTATTTTTATTGATGGTGGTGCTGATGCTTTTTCTGGGATAGCAATCGGTTCCGTAGCTTTCAGCACGCAGCCGGATATCTCTGCCTTCAATAAAATCCTGAATAACGTGGGCGCCGCCATACGCCATGCCCTGGCTTTCAGAAAGCTCGGTGGCCCCAATATATGCGTCAACGGCCGCAATACCCGCATAAGCCATGACATCGTTCAGCCATACCCTGGTCATGCGAATGGCCGGTGTCGAGTGGCCAAAATTGATGAAGGCCCCACTGGAGCACATGGGGCTGAAGGTACCCGTTGTGACCACATCCACCATCCTGGCAGCCTTTTTCGGGCCATTGTCCCGCACGATTTCGACCATCTCTTCGGCGGTCACTACCACGGCTTTCCCTTCACTAATCTTTTCATTGATTTCGTCAATCGTTTTTAATGACATATATATCGCTCCCAGCAGTAGATTATCTACCCTGCCATATATATGGGATTCTCCCACAGGATATGGCCTGAATTACTCTTATTATACCAAGTTTTAATGAATATGCAACAACCGCTATAGCTTTAAAATGCCCATTGCATACAAGTCCCTTTCAAGTATTGTGGCATTGTGAAAAACCAGTCCAGCCATACCTGCACTTCGCGCGCCTGCCACATTAGCGGGTGTATCATCGATAAACAGGCATGATTCGGCGGCCAGTGAATAATTGGCGAGCAGCCTTTCATAGATAGCATAATTCGGTTTCATAAGCTTCACATGGGATGAAATCAGGATCCCGTCAAACATTTCAAAGAAGGCATGTTGTCGGCGCACCCTGTCATATGCCCGTGAATGGAAGTTGGAGAGCAGATAAAGCCCATAATTTTGCTCCTTCAGCCGCTTCAGCAGTTCAATCGCCCCTTCAATGGGAACAAGTATTTTGTCCCAGTGGTCTAAAAGATATTGTATTTCTTCACAAAACGAAGGTAAGTCAGCTGACATTTTATGAAAGGCTTCCTCTTCATCAATAATCCCCCTGTCCAGGTCCAGCCAGCTTTGGCTGCTAAATACCGCCTGAAACAGAAGCTCCCTGTGAATTGGGCTGGTATACATTTTCTCCAGGTACTCTTTGGGTTTAAAGCTTAATAAAACCTGTCCAAGATCAAAAACAATATTGGTTATCATCCTGCGCTCTCCCTGGTACTTAATCGCTTCTGCAAGAAACATTGTACCACACTAACCAGGAAGACTCCATCTTCTTTAAGATAGAGATGAATCGTCTTCCATCCGGTGAAGTATTCATACTGAAACAGGAAATTTTCCGGGAAAACAGGGCAAGCAGGAATAACCTTGTCCGTTTGCTCATAATGATGTTATCGTCTCTGTGACATGGGTATATGAATAGATATGTCAGGAACTTTTTGAATGAAACCGGGTCTAAAATGCTATAAACCTTTTAAACCGCTATGGGCTGACAGGTTATGACAACAAAAAACCCGGAATGCCGGAATAGAAAGCTAAAACATTGGGAACAGCAGAAAGCATTAATCCATTTGTAATTTGCAGCACAACAAATTATGCTATACTGAAATTATTCACATGCAACTGCACTGGATGTACAAGCCTGTAAAAATAATCCTTCCGGAAAGGTGTGAGCTGGATTGATAGAAACGTTAAAAAACATTTATGAACAGGTACAAGGCTTTGGGATGGCTATCATCCTTACCACATTCATTATTTTTATCATCTCTTTTACTGCAAACCTGATTATTCGAAAGAAATACTCCGTAATTCTGGACGACCTGCTGAACTGGCACCGTAAAAAGGAAGGCAGCTTTCATTGTGATATTCTGAACAAAATTGTTGAAGATTATAAAAGCACTGCGCAGGGCAGCTACAGCGAGGTGAACACCCAGGCCATCATTGAAAAGAATTTCAACCTGCGGCTTCGTGGCATGGCCCTCGGCGAGCGCTTTATAAAAAATACCAACTCGCTGATGATCACCCTGGGCCTTTTTGGAACCTTCGTGGGTCTCACCGCCGCCGTAGGTGAACTGGCTGCCATCTTCAAAAACATGGATATGATCGAGCTGATTCAAAACGCAGGAATTGAAGAGCTTTTACAGCGTCTGATCTCCTCCCTGCAGGGCATGTCGGTCGCCTTTACCACCAGCCTTGTGGGTGTGGGGTGTTCCATTATCCTCACCATCCTGATGACCATCGTCAATGCGCAGGAAGTGCGTGAAAACCTGATGATACATATCGAGGAATATCTGGATAACTCCGTTGCGGTGGTGGTTTCCCAGGACAAGGAAACCGAATATACGATGATGAACAACATCCTGCGCACCACCTTTACAGAGTTTGGTGAAAAGATTCAGCAAACCTTGCAGCAAACCGTGGAAAACTTTGGGGATAAGCTTACCAATGTCGTCATGGACGTGAACGTATCCAGCCAAACCCTGGATGCCACGGTTGAGAAATTTGACAAGTCTCTTGCCAATTTCGCATTTGGGATGAAGGATTTGAATGAGTTCAACATGAACATGCGCAACAATATTGAACGGATGGATGTGAATTTCATCAAGGTTGCCGAATCATTGACCAAGGCATCCAGTATTGTTGTGGAGAACTACCGCAGCATTGAAGGGTTCTCCAGCAATATCCGGGAGGCTGCGGATCAAATGACCTCATACAACCATCAGCTTGTCAGTGATATCAGCCAGCTTGTGGGCGAGGTTTCCTCCACCGTGCTGGTGGTTCAGAAACTGGCTGGCGCTCTGAATATCAACATGCAGCAATACTCAAGAGACCTGGATATTTACCAGCAGAATTTCACAAACCTGATGACCAAGCTCAGCGCTGAAGTATCCGGACTGGGTCAGAAGGCCGCCTTGTCCTTTTCTGAAGCTATGATTAAAAACAGCGAACAGATGAACCTGAAGATCAAAACACAGCTGGAAGACAGCTATAAAGGTATTCTTCAATTACTGGATCAATTCCGGGAAAACCAGAACCACTTTGCCAAAACCATCGCTTCCCTGCCGGATCAGGTCTTGACTTACAACGAGGTGGCAACCTCAAAAATGGACCGGCAGCCGACCGAGCTAAAGGACAAAACGGAAAATTAGGAAGATGATTTATATTTTCCATATGAATCGGCGGTGCAGGAGCAGACCCTGAAAATGGGAGGTTGACAGATATGAAAATAAGAAACAGAAATTTTAGAAAACAGGAAGAGCCGGCTCATTTCTGGCCTTCCTTTACCGACGTGATGTCCACCATCGTTCTGGTATTGTTTTTTATGATTTTTCTGGCATATTTCCAGCAGCTCATCACCTCTGCCCATTGGAATGAGTCACTGGAGCAAAAAAAGTCCGAGCTGGCTTCCACAGAGGACCATCTGAAAAAAGCCGGAGATGAACTGAACCTGAAAAACCTGGAGATCTCCGAAAAGGAAAATGCCATCCGGATGATGCAAAACGAAGCCGAGAAGCTGCAGGCAGAGGTGGAACAGGGGAAGCAGGAACTGACAATTTCTCTTGAAAAGCTGTCGGACCAGGAGAAGATCATTGCTAACAGCAATCAGGAGCTGGCAACCTTACGAGCAAAACTGCAAAATATTTCGGTGCTTCGAGTGAATATTTTGCAGCAGGTAAAACAATCTATTGAAGATGAAATCGGCACCACAACCACCCCGAGTGGTGAACCGCTTGTTGCCATCGATGACAATGCCAACCTGGTGATCAACAACAGTCTGCTGTTCGCAAAAAGCAAATATGATATTTCCGATGAAGGAAAGGCCTTATTAGGTCGTTTTGCCAATGCTTTTGAAAAAATACTGGATGATGAGTCCGTTCGAAATTATATTGATGTGATTAATATTGAGGGTCATACCGATATCGATGGAACCCCGGAAGGCAACTATGAGCTTTCTTACAAAAGAGCTTACGCTGTCATTGATACGATGATGGATAAAAATTCGTCTTTGGAGAGAAAGTACAGCTCATATTTCTCAGTAACCTGTTTTTCTGAATTCCGACCTGTAGATCTCGGAGAGAGCTCGGCAGCCAAAGCAAAAAACCGTCGTATTCAGTTCTCTATTACCATTAAGGATTCCTATGTACAGAAAATTATTCAGGAATACCTGGAAGATGCATCCATTGGCGAAGGATGATCTGGTCCATCCCGATTACCCGGATGGGCTCAGGATATCAATATAACGAGGTCTCAATGTCCCCCACCTCTTAACGTATTTTCAGCTAAGGGCTGAAAAACGTGTGGTGGCGGGTATCAATTACCTTAATGAGGCGGTGAGCATATCTCTCACCTCGATATAACTGTGTGTTGCGATTGCAAGCAATCGCTTCCGTTGTTATAACTGACGGGAAAGGTGGGTTTAATGGCAGATCAGAAAATGCGTTTGGAGCTTAGAACGATCAAATTCCAGGACTATATCCGCAGAAAGCCGGAAAGCCCCTTTGGTTACTATGGTCTGGGGGTGCAATACATGCTGTCCGGAAAGCCGGCTTTGGCAGAAAGAATGTTTGCACGCGCGCTGAAAATTGATCCCTCTTATGTTCCCGCCAAGCTGGGCAGGCTTGAATATCTTCTTTGTGATGGAAGGTTCTTTGCAGCCTGCCGATATTATCGTAAAAATTCCAGCTGCTTTGACGTAAAGAAAATCTACCTTTACCGCGTTCAGCGCTTCACCAGCCAATTATTTCGTACCCGCAGCTTTAACCGTCAGCTGCGCAGCCCGGGCTCTGTGTTTGTATTTTCTGAAAGCTACGGGCGGCTGCAAAAAATGTTTAACAATGAGCGGGATAACCCAGTCGTGAACGTTCTTCTGGCAATGTTTTTCTTAAAAAAGCGGCTGGAGGATGAACGAGCGCGCGTAGTTTATAATCTATGTGTCCGCATGGAGGGCATTACCGACAAGCTCCGGTGGGATTTACTGCAAACTTTGTCAAGGGAACAGCCTGCTGTTCTTCAAGATCCAAATATCGCCCGCATGTTCTCTGCCATCCCCGAGGGTGCTGTTAGCAGCAAATATGCCAGTTTTCTGCTGTCCTGCTTTATGCAGCAGCAGGATCAGAGCAAGGTTCTGAAAGCTTTTTCCGATTTACAAAAAAGTCATGTAACTCCCGATAGGATAACCCTGTGGAAGTACCTGCATTTCTGCCGCAGCAGAGACCTGTGGAGTCCTTCTCTCACCGCATGCTGTCATAAGCTGGCCAGCTCCGGCTGGGTGGACAGCTTCATTGCATCCATGACCAAAGAGCTGAAAAACAGGGGGATGGCGGAAAACACCCGGGAGCTGGACAGGCTTCTTAGCCTGTATGGCTACCAGTAAGGGTTTTTCTTTTTGCATTGAACCCCCGCTTTCTTTTATACGAAGCGGGGTTTTTTGTGGTTACTAAAAACTTCTGTCCTGTTTAGGGCTTATGAAACTCCTGCCGATATTTGTCGGCTTATGATTCAATTCTAAACCATGTGGTATAATATATTTGGAGGTCGCAAGAAACAGTCTGTAAGCAGGGTGATTCTCCGGGAACCCTGGAATCTGCTTGTTTATTTCTTTTTTATGTGTTGATTGAAAACCTGTTGCATAATTATCCTCCAATCATATGAATATAACAAGGGGAGATGTTATGCTTCGCTTTAGATAATAGGAACCGATTTCCTTAATCACGTGGTGAGCATACCTCCAGCCTCGTTTTAGCGGTGTGTTGCAGCTGCGAAGCAATTGCTTCTGTTGCTATAACAAGGGATGGATTTTATCTCTCGTTGAATAATCGTGTTTTATGAATAAAACGAAAGGGGTCTTTCACATGGAAGAGACCAGTATTAAAATATTTACCGGAACTGCCAGTGTAAACTTTGCCAATAAAATGTGCAGATACCTGGGTACCGAGGTTGGTCAATCCCAAACCATCACGTTTTCCGAAGGTAACATTTTTGTTAAAATTCTGGAAAAGGTACGGGACAAGGATGTATATATTGTTCAGACCATTGGGTTGGATCCCAACAATGATTTTATGGAGCTGCTCTTTTTAATTGACGCCTTCAAGCGGGCAAGCGCATCCTCTGTTACTGCGATTATTCCCTATTTCAGCTATGCCAAAGGGGATAAAAAGGATGAGCCGAGGGTTTCCATTCGTGCCAGGGTATGCGCCGATTGCCTCGAGGTTACCGGTGTTGACCGGATAATTACAATGGATCTGCACAGCCCGCAAATTCAGGGGTTCTTTAAAAAACCGGTGGACCATTTGTATGGTATGTCCACCCTGTGCAAATACATCCAGTCAAAGCAAATTGAAGATTTGGTCGTGGTATCCCCGGACGCAGGCTTTGCCAAGAACGCGAGAAATTATGCAAACCTGCTAAAGGCACCGGTAGCCATTGGAGATAAAACACGCCTCTGCCATGACGAACAAGCGAAGGTACTTGAGATTATCGGTGATGTGAAGGGCAGGAACGCAGTGATTGTAGATGACTTTACCATCAGCTGCGGCACCCTGATCGATACCGCGCGCATGTTGAAAAAACACGGCGCTGAAAAAATATACGCCTGCGTATCTCACGCGCTTATTGGTGACAAGGGCTTGAAAGCCCTCGAGGAAAGCGTAATTGAAGAACTGATCATCACTGACACCGTTGAAAACCCAAAGGCCTTCCACCACCCAAAGGTAACTGTGGTTTCGGTCGCCCGTCTTTTTTCGGATGCAGTGCGGATTATTCATAACAAAGACAGCTTAAGTCACCTGTTCGACGATTTGAACAACTGTTTTGACAAGGATTCCTGATAGGTTGCGGCATTCAACTGCAGCAACCTGTTCATCAACAGCGGCTAACCATCATCTGGTTAGCCGCTTTACTTTTATGAAATGCAGTTTATCTCATCCCGGCAGTTCTCCCTGAATCTGGTTCCCTTGTACAGTACATAAATCTATCGTTTGATAATGTTCATCAACAAATTCCACCTCATACGCATCATTGCCGTACACAAACACAATGGTACCCAAACAACCCCCATCAACTATTTCATTGATTTTCTCTTTTGCATAGACTATGGCAAGCTCAGGAAATATTTTCTTCATGTCTATCGTTCACCTCTTCCGTGTGGACACGGATAATCTCAACCATCAGTTGTGAAGCCTTCACCATATCGGAAATGGCAATCTGCTCGGTGGTGCTGTGAACATTGCTCATCCCCACACTGATATCCACAGCAGGGATTCCCTTACCGTTGATGATGTTGGTGTCGCTTCCGCCGCCTGTGGCATGCAGGTTCACCGGGATGTTCAACCTGGATGCGGCTTTTTTCATCAACCGGATAATTGGATGGTCTTCTGTGATGGAATAGCCCCCGTACATATTCTCCACTTCAATTTCCACCGTGCCTCCTTCGCGTTCAACGGTTTTGCAGAAGGAGTCGGTCAGTTGCCCGGTGAATGAGGCCAGCTTCTCATTTTCGAGGCTTCGAACCTCACCGTCAACGATCACCTGGTCCGGCACGATGTTTCTTGCACGACCGCCTTGAATCATCCCGATATTGCAGGTGCTGTCCTGATCAATTCTACCCATAAACGGTAACCCGGCAATAGCCGCTGCGGCAATACGAATGGCGTTGAGTCCTTCTTCAGGGCAAAGACCCGCGTGAGCAGCCTTTCCTTTTACATTAAAACGCAGACGGTTGTAATTGGGGGCTTTTATAGCAGCGGTTCCTATAGGCCCCTCATCATCAAGGACATAGGCAAACTTCGCCGGGATAGCTGAAACATCAAGAGCCCTTGCACCAAACAAACCGCCTTCCTCTGCGATGGTAAATACGGCGTAAATATCTCCATGGGAAATATTCTCTTCCTTTAACACAGCAATGGCTTCCAAAATACAGGCCACTCCCGCCAGATCATCCCCCCCAAGAACCGTGGTCCCTTCACTTTTGATCAGATCCCCCTGGATCACGGGCACCTTCCCGTGCCCGGGCTCCACCGTATCCATATGGGCCATGAACAGAAGCGGCGCTGCCGGATTGTTTCCAGGAATTTTTACAATAACATTCCCTGCGTTTCCGCCGATGGTATCCCCAGCGTTATCTTCTGTTGAGGAATACCCCAAAGCCGAAAGCTTTTGCCGAATCATGTCAGCCATCTGGCGTTCCTGCCCGCCAATACTGTCTACCCGAACCAGATCACAAAAGGTTTTAGTGATTCTTTCCGTATTCACCATCTTCGTCAATCCTTCCTATACCCCTGTAGAGCCAAAGCCGCCGCCCCGATCCTGTCCGATGTCGGCAACGGACTGCACAACCCTGAACTTCATCCTCGGCACTTCCTGTAAGACCAGCTGTGCGATTCTGTCACCCTTGAAAATTTGATAGGTTCCCATTTTATTATCCTTCGAATTTAATGTGAAACACTCGGCACTCGTACACGAGCACAAATCAGAAGTATTTGTCAGAAGTATCCCCAGTTCGTTGCGATAGCCGCTATCGATAGTGCCCGGTGAATTCGATATACGCAGCGGTGTCCGCAGTGAAATCCCGCTTCGAGGCCGAACCTGGATTTCATAGCCCTCTGGGATGGCAAACTTTAGTCCGGTAGGAATGAGCACTGTTTCTCCCGCACCTATCTGAACATCCTCTGCCGCGCATACATCCATGCCTGCATCCCACAGGTTCTGATACCTTGGGACGATCACATCCGTCCTGCATACTTCAATGGCAATTTCAACCTCTTTCATATTCCCCTCCACATTTCATAGTAGTTCAGTATTCTACCGCTACTCCACACCTCTGAAGTAGTGCCCCCGGGTAAGGCTTTCTTCCTTAAGTCTATTCGCAAGCCCGGATGCCAATTCAATCTTTTCTTTTCCTTCCACCCATTGGGCGTGATAAAACCGGCACAGCTCGTGAACATCCTGGTTGCTTTCATGCATTATCCCGACGCGCAAAACAGAAACATCGGTACTGCTCAGCGGCTGTATATCTGTCAGCATCAGCCTGCTGGTGTTGTACAGTGTTGTTCTTTGAAGGAGCGGATCGGTTTCATATTGAAAACGTTTCCCCATTCTGTCGGTCAATGTCCCCCTGTTTCGGTGGCAGGAACCGCACTTTCGGTTACAGCTGCCCTGATCGCTTGCAGGACAATACTCCAGTGTCATCACTGGGATTTCCCCATAGACATAAGCTTCCAGCGGAATACCCGGAGATTTTATTTCCGAAATGGCCTCCAGGTTCATTTCCACTGACAGCATGGCGCTAACAGGCTGGTATTCTCTGAAAGCTTCTAATGCCCATGAATTGAATAGATTCATCTGAAAATCCAAAGCAACCGGCAGCTTTGGGAAGGCCTCATACATGCGATACAGCATCCCGGGATTTCCCACGAGGACTCCGTCGAGTTTTTCCCTCATTGAAGCTACCCTGTTTACAGCCCATTGCAGTTGCTTATCTGTTAAAACCGGTGGTATGATGGCATATGCTCTGATCCCATATTGCCTGGCCGCATCGAAGCTTTCAGCTTCTGATAATGGCAGATACACCCTGTGAGCTTGAAGCCCCTCCCAGGTAAAAGCCTCGGGAACCTTAAAGAAATAGAGGCTTATTTCTCTTTTCTTCGTCAAACTTGGAATATTTCCCGGGAAATATGAATAGTCGGGTTCGGTCTGTGTCAAAACCTCTCTTTTTAAAGCGGTTTTCCGAAGTTCCAACAGATTTCCGAGGGCTTGTCTACGCAGATCGTTGATGACAGAGATCGGAATGTAGGATCTGTTGTCGGTTTTCACCTCAAGCTGCTCAAAGAAAAATGGCGTATCTCCTGTTTTTTTCAGTTGGGTTGTCACCCGCTCGCCGGTAACTGGTTTGTCTGCGGCTGGCTGTGCAGGTTCCTGTGATTCTGTTGTCGCTGTATTTCCATCTTCATCGGCCACCTGAAGAGTGGGCCTGTCACCGGCAAACAGATGGAAATACCCTGTTATTGCAACCCTGGGCGTATTTTTGTCGGAAAGGCCGCAGAGGTGATCCATCAATTCCTTGTCATAGGTTTTGTATACAGCACTTCCTGCAGCAGGATCCTCTTTGAAATTTCCAACCAGAAGCGTATCTCCCGGTCGGGCTGTTTTGACATGGGTATTATTGCGCAGCATCACACTAATGATGGCCGAGGGATTTTCCCTGTTCGCATCCCGTATTTCCAGACCATCCCCCATATGGGTTTGCTCGGTGAATCTAATTTTTACAAGCCTGTCATCATCTCTGACGCCAAACCTGGAGCGTGTGCTCCCTTCTGTGCGCTCTACCGTGCCCACATGAATTCCACAGTGCTTTGGGTGCTGGGTGCTCATCAGTTCCCGAAAATCGATGCCTTTCAGATAACCCTTTGTAAACCCCCCACGGTTAAATACCCTCTCCAGCATGTTGATATCAGCAGGGTCTACTTTGTAAGCGGATGGATTGGTCAATGCCAGATCCAGGTATTTACGATATACCATAACCGTTGCAGCCACATATTCGGGTGATTTTAACCGCCCTTCGATTTTCAGTGATTTTACCCCCGAAGCGATCAATTCGGGCAACAGCTCGAGCGTCATTAAGTCTCTGGGGCTAATCAGATACTCTCCACAGGTTCCTGGGAGGCCATTGCTCCACGGAAGCCTGCAAGGCTGAGCGCAGCGCCCACGGTTGCCGCTTCTGGCGCCGATGAAGCTGGACAGCAGGCATTGCCCTGAGCGTGAAATGCAAAGCGCACCGTGAACAAATACCTCCAGTTCCATATCGTTGGCTTGGGATATTTCTTTAATCTCCTGCAGCGTCAGCTCACGAGACAGAATAACCCGCTGCAGCCCCAGCTTTTGGGCAGCCTTCACACCATCTGTGTTGTGAAGGGTCATCTGGGTGGATGCATGAAGGGGCAGCCCGGGTGCAATTTCTCTCAGTAACCGAACAAGGCCCGGATCCTGAACGATAACCCCGTCAATTCCCTCCCGATACGCAAAAGAAGCCAACGCTGCGGCTTCCTGAATTTCACTGTCTTTTACAAGGGTATTTAATACGAGATATACCTTTATAGCCCGGATATGGGCATCTTCTATGACTGTAACCAAAGCTTCACGGTCAAAATTCTGTGCCTGTGCACGGGCATTGAATGCCTTCGCACCCAGGTAAACGGCATCTGCCCCGGCAAAAGCCGCCGCCTTGTATGCCTGGGGGCTTCCAGCCGGTGCTAGCAGCTCTATGGGTTTATACTTCATCCTCTAATCTCCGCTTGTATCATTCTGCTTTATTCTTCGCTTGAACCATCTTGTTCGTCTTCTTTTATACTTCCAGCCTCGTTATTATTGTGGCTATCATTACTGTGGTCATATGAGGATACTTCCTCTTCAACGGTTTCTGAGACCGGCTTATACTTGTATTTATATACTATTTCCTTTTTTCGTTTGTTTTTATCCTGAAAAATGTTTCTGATCCAGTCGATGATGTCCAGAAGATTTTTCGCCTTTACCACAATGTCTTTTTTAATCATTTCCGCTGCGTCCTTAGCGGTATCGGAGATCTTTCCGATATTGCCCATGACCTTTTGGATGCTTTCCATTTCATCTTTGACAATATCTGTAACCTTTGCGACATTTTCAGTAATCTCCGGCAGCTTGTCAAGGGTGCTGTCAATACTGGCCCGGTTTTTCGTCAGCATTCTGTTTAGATTCTGTAAAATCCCCACCAGGTTTGCCATGGCCAGGATGAGGTAAAACAAAGCGCCTGCGCCCAAGAGGAAAAGGACAATTTTAATCAGATCTCCCCATGTTACAGTATTACCCATATTCATTCCTCCAGCTAATCTTCCATGTCTATTTTATATTATGTAACCTTGGTTTTGGGGGATTGTCCCCGGTTGCCCTGGCAAGAGCATTGCGGACTTCAGAAAGCTCGGCCTCTCTGCGGGTAAGCTCTAACAGCAGATGCTTGTTTTCTTCATTGGCCTTTTGAACCTGCTGGGTTAAAAGAAGCTTTTCCTGGCTAAGCTCTTCAAGCGCTTTCTTGTTCTGCTCCAATTCCTTCTGAAGTGTTTCACTTAACTCGGTGCGTTTGAACATTTCGTCGGTGACATTGACGGCGGTTAAAACAGAAGCCATGGAGGTGCTGAGTGTATGATTGGCTTTCATGATTTCCATGGTTTTTCTGTCGACATACAAGGCAACCCTTTGCATGTATTCGACCGACTCACCGCCACACAGGGTATACTCATTCCCTGCAATTTTTACTATAATCTTATTCTTGCCGACCAATTTGATCACTCCTGTCTTTTGTGCTCCAAGTATCCACCGGGCTAAATTCGGGTAAACAACCGCCCGTTTAAGGGCACGGTTACCGGAATGTTCTGTGTATTCGCACAGAACAATATGACCACAAACCCTTATTTCAACATAAAACCTGAAATACATGTGTAAAAATCCAGATTTCAGTAAAAATATCGGATTTATTCGGGAGAAACTTGAACAGATTATCACCCTCCATTTAGTTTTAGTATATCATAATCGTGCAAAATGGCAAAACAAACCTGATAAAATGATTTGTTGAACCATAGCTTTAATCACAGGTAAACAAGCACAGCCTGTCATCTCATTGGTCAGCACTTACTTCACATCCCGCATGGACAATGATATCCTCTTGCGCACAGGATCAATCTCTAAAACCCTTACCGTTACAATATCTCCCACCGACACAACCTCCATGGGGTTCTTCACGAACCTGTCGGCCAGCTGCGAAATGTGCACCAATCCGTCCTGGTGCACACCAATATCCACAAAAGCCCCGAAATCGGCCACATTCCGTACGGTTCCGGTTAGAACCATTCCCGGCTTAATATCCTTTAAATCCAGAACATCCCGCTTTAAAAGCGGTGGCGGCAGTTCCTCCCGCGGGTCGCGGCCGGGCTTTTTCAGCTCTTCCACAATATCCTTCAGTGTGGGCTCTCCAATATTCAATTCCTCAGCAAGTGCCTTCAGACCGGTTTTGTTCACGACCAGATCCAGCAGGGCAAGGTTGCGGGAACGTATATCATCCGCAGTATAGCCCGTTTTTTTCAGCAGTGCTTCACAGGCTGCATAGGATTCCGGATGTACGGCGGTATTGTCCAGCACATTTTCTCCATCCCGGATCCGCAAAAATCCGGCACACTGTTCAAAGGCTTTCGGGCCCAGCTTCGGCACCTTTTTCAGGGCCTGACGGTTTCGAATGCTTCCTTCCTTTTCCCTGTATGCGACAATATTTTCAGCAAGCGTGGCACTGATCCCTGAGACATAGGACAGCAGTGAAGGAGATGCTGTGTTCAGATCCACACCAACCTTGTTCACCGCATCTTCAACTACCCCTCCGAGGGATTCACCCAATCTCTTCTGGTTCATATCATGCTGATACTGCCCCACGCCGATGGCTTTGGGGTCGATCTTCACCAGCTCGGCCAGTGGATCCTGCAGCCTGCGTGCAATGGATACCGCACTTCGCAGCGACACATCAAATTCCGGGAATTCAGACGCCCCCAGCTTGGAAGCCGAGTAAACCGACGCACCGGCTTCACTGACCACCATATACTTCACATCTCTTTTGATTTCCTTAAGCATATCGGCCACAAAGATTTCTGATTCCCTGCTGGCGGTTCCATTTCCGATAGAGATCACGTCCACGCCATATTTTTCAATGAGCGCTTTCAGTGTTTTCTTTGCTTCTTCGGTTTTATTCTGCGGCGGTGTGGGATAGACCACGGTAGTTGTAAGAACCTTGCCTGTTCCATCTACAACACAGATTTTGCACCCTGTGCGGTATGCGGGATCCAGCCCCAAAACCACTCTGTTGTGAACCGGCGGCTGCATCAGCAGGTTTTTCAGGTTTTCTCTGAACACGACCATAGCTTGTTCCTCGGCTTTTTCAGTTAGCTCGCTGCGAATTTCCCGCTCTACCGAGGGGTAGATGAGCCTTTTCCAGGAATCTTCTATAGCCATTGTGAGCTGTTTCCTGCTGCCTGGCGCAATTCCATAACGGCCCAGCAGGAAAGCAAGCACCTTTTCCTCGTCTATGGAAACCTGTACCTTCAATACTTCTTCCTTTTCACCCCGGTTGATGGCAAGAATGCGGTGGCTGACCAACGAAGCAATCGGTTCTTTGAAGTCATAATACATCTGGTACACCGAATCTTCTTCCTTTCTGGTTTTGGACACCAGCAGACCATACCGGTGGAACAGACTTCGGATCTCCTTGCGGAATTCAGCGTTCTCTGAAACTTCCTCGGCAATAATATCCCTTGCACCCTGCAAAACATCCTCGGCAGTGTTCAAATCCTTTTCAGGATCAACAAAGGCAAGCGCTTCCTTTTCCAGCAGATCATCCGGTTTCAGCCCTGAAAGAATAACCGCAGCAAGGGGATCGAGCCCTTTCTCTCTGGCAATCATGGCCCTGGTACGGCGTTTCGGTTTGTATGGCCTGTAGATATCTTCTATTTCCTGCAGTGTAGCGGCTTTCTCGATAGCTGAGGAAAGCTCGGCAGTCATCTTGCCCGTTTCTTCAATCAGGCGTGCTACATCTTTTTTCCGCGCATCCAGATTCTTCAGGTATTCATACCGCTCATTCAGCACCCGCAAAACCTGATCATCAAGGGATCCGGTCATTTCCTTGCGATACCGGGCAATAAAGGGAATCGTATTCCCCGCATCTATTAATTCCAGAATATTTTTAACGTGTACAGGGTTCAGTTTAAATTCCTTTTGCAGAACTGATTGAAATTCCAAGGTTAAACCTCCTCAAGCTCTCCGGATAATTCCGGAAGGTACTGATATTTCCCGAGCCATACCCGCGTCAACAAATCTCAAGGCATACTAAACCCATGGTCGAATCAAAGGTGTATGACTGTATTGTTGTATGCAACCGGGAATCCATGTTGTAAACAAAACTTTTCGAAGGTTGGAAGAAGCCTATCACAGCTTGTGTTCAGACAATTTTGTAATTGATAACATGCTTTTCAACCTTCTTTTTAACCCGTTGAAGTGCATTATCAATGGATTTGATGGGCTTTTTCACCTGCCTGGCGATTTCCACATACGTTTTACCGTTCAGATACAGGGATAGAACCTCCCATTCGAAGGAGGAAAGGATTTCGCCCATTTTGTTTTCAATGCCATTGAATTCTTCTTTTTTGATCAGTAACGATTCGGGGTCGGAGATGTTTTCATCGCAGGCCAGCTCGATGTATGTTCTGTCTGATTCATCATCAAAGGACTTTCTGTTCAGTGAAATATAGGAGTTCAGGGGGATATGCTTCTGACGCGTAGCGTTTTTCACGGCAGTAATCATCTGGCGGGTGATACAAAGCTCTGCGAAGGTTTTAAAGGCCATGGACTTGTCCGACTGATAATCCCGGATTGATTTGTAAAGCCCGATCATTCCCTCCTGTACAACGTCCTCGCGGTCGGCACCTATCAGGAAATAAGCCCTGGCTTTTGAACGAACCAGATTCTTGTATTTATGAATGAGATAGTCCGTTGCATCCTTGTCCCCTTTTCGGCCAAGCTGGACAATCTCCTCATCTTCCAGTTTCAAATATTGTTCTGACTTGAAATTAGGCACTGTCAACACTTCAGTCTCCTTGAAAAGCTCCACCGGGCTGCACTCATGGTAATGAAACGCCCTTAGCCCTACCAAAAAATTATATGTTATTGCATCTATACTGTCAAGGCAGGGGGTTTTCGCAGTACTATCCTTAATGCCCTATTTGCCGTCCAGATGCCTTCCTTTACCACATATTCCGCAATTCGTTCTCTATCACACGTTATTACTGCGACAGCAGGTTATACAGCACCTGTACCAGCTGTGCCCGGTCAGCGGTAGAAGCCGGGAAAAGCTTTCCATTGCTGCCATTGATGGTTCCCGCTTCTATCAGTGCTGTCATTGCTTCCTTTGCCCATGCAGCAATTTGATCCGCATCGGTGAAGCCACTGAGTGTGTTTTTGCTTTGGGTTGTACTTGAATTCCCTTCAGGAAGCTCTTCCATCAGCTTTAGCGTGTTGTACAGCAACGCAAACATTTCCTGCCGGGTAATTGGATTATCCGGGGCGAACAGATTATTGCCCACACCTTTTGTGATGCCCAGCCTTTTGGCTGCGGCCAGGTAGCCTGTATACCAGGTGTCTCCGGCATCTGTGAAGTTGTCGGATGTATTGCTGTCGAGGGCTATCCCATAAGCCCTTAAGATCATCACCAGTACCTGTGCGCGTGTGAGCTGGCCGTTAGGATTAAACCTGTTGTTTCCAACACCCGTGGATATGCCCCTTGCTGCTGCAAACCTGACGGCCTTTGCATACCAGGCTGTAGCAGGCACATCACTAAAGTCTGTTGCAGATGAACCAATTGCATATTGGCCAAAGCTGTCTGTTTTAAAGGTAACTGCCTGGGCTTGCGGATCATACCGTCCATTGGGTACAGCTGTTAAGCTTCCGCTTTGATCTACCGCCCAAACAACGATATTCTCTGGGTGGTTCAATTCTTCAGCGGATGGAGTATAGGGTATGGTTACGGTAACGGGAATCTTTATTTTATTGGATATTGTTTTTCCGGCAACAGAAAGACTGAGCTGTATCAGAGGACGATCTCCAATCAGCGTTTTCGCATGTGTAGAAAGCATTGTTTTCTCAACCCTTCCAATGGTGAGGGAAGCTGTGATTCCGTTTATAATCAGCCCCGAAAGCAGGTTATTTGGAACAGTTACTTTCCCTGTCTCGGTGAGGAAGGTTATATTCTCTCCTTTTGCAGTTCCCTGCAGAGCTGTTAAAGGTAACTCCAGTGAATAGGCCTTTACATCCGGTATTACCGGACTGTTGATGGTTGTCTTTTTCTTGCTTTGGAACAGTGATTCAGCCTGTTCTTCATTTAATCGAACCAAATACGTATTGGAAGCATTGTCCACACTTCCAGCCAGATTCGTAATAGAGACATGCCCAAGAACAGTAGCGTTATGGGATACTGCAGCAGGGGTTGGGGTTGGTGCTTTTGTAGGGGTTGCCGCCGGTGTTGGGGTTACCGCTTGTGTTGGGGTTATCACAATAGCCGGGTTTTGTATTGGTATCACAGGTTGGGGTGAGGTCACAACCGACGTTGGGCTCGCTGCCACGGTTGGGGTTGGGCTCGCTGCCACGGTTGGCTTCGGGCTCGCTGCTACGGTTGGCTTCGGGCTCGGTGCCACAGTCGGTTTCGGGCTTGGTGCCACAGTCGGTTTCGGGCTCGGTGCCACGGTTGGCTTCGGGCTCGGTGCCACGGTTGGCTTCGGGCTCGGTGCCACGGTTGGCTTCGGGCTTGGTGCCACGGTTGGCTTCGGGCTAGGTGCCACGGTCGGCGTCGGGTTTGGCGTTACTGTTGGGGTTGGAGCCACCAAGCCAGTTTGGACTCCTACGCGACTGATGTCCGCACCCATATCAATACCATTACGACCAGCACCTTTACAGGGGGAGTCATTGTGCAGAGTAAAATCATCAATCTGGCTCATCGTACCGGAGGTATTCATAAACATTGGATCCGAGGCCAGACTTCCCTCGCCAGGATTACTACCGTTGGTCAACACTCCCGATTCTCTCCATTCTGCAAGGCTTTTATAGCTAATCGTGAGTGCATTCGGTTTTCTGACCCTGATGAGTAAGCTGCCGATATTTCCAAACTGATTATGATCTGCTGAATCAAGACCGAAATTAATCTCTGCTTTACCGTCAGCGATATCTTCTGGATTATTATCACCGCTGCTCCATTTTAACAAGCCAATGTCATTGTCCATCTTGGGACCATACTGGATATTGTTATAAAACTGCTGGCGTTCTCCGCTTCCTAAGGAGATACTGGCCGAATAGCCGGTGTTGGCATAGATAGTATTGTTATATATCACCATTCCGTCCAGATCGCCGCCACCCTCTGGAAAACCAATGATAGAAACTCGTTTAATATTCGCAAAAAGGTTATTATGTAACACATTGTTGCTGCACTCTAAAACGTAATAACCTTTTGTATGGTCATTTGCATCGTTCCACCGTCCATAAGTGCCGGCAAAAAAGCCCTCGTGACAATCGTGGATATAGTTGTATCGGACCGTTAGGTCATCTGTGTTTGATTTGGAGTAAATTGCTCTGGAACAGTCATAGATTTCACAGTTCTCGATGATGATATTGTCACTATGATAAGTCTTGATAGCACTGGTGTTCTGAGAATTTTGTACATGTTTATAGTCAAAGAGCTTACAGTTCCTTATAACCAAACCGGTAACCTGACTGACAAAAATCCCTTCACGGTTGTCGCCGGTACCGGTTTCATTGACGCGGGCTTCGTTATCCCAGGTACCTCCATTGAAGGTACAGTTTTGTACAATAAGCCCTCGAGCCCGTTGTCCTTTAAAAGAGTTATCGCCGCCTGTAAGAGCAATCCGTGCTTCATTTACACCACCGTCGCACTGAAAGGTGAACCCGTCAAAAGTGATATATTCATGAAAAGATGTTCCTGCACTTGTACGTCTCGCGTTGCTCATAATAGAGGAAAAGTGATAGTAACCATGGCCATCCTTGTCTACGCCACCCTCTTTACCATCAAATACAGGCGTTTCACCAGGGTATGCCATGAATACGATTGGGGCGTCTTCTGTGCCGGAATAATTCGGGGCATAATAACCAGTCAGCCATGTTCCGCTGGTTCTTACCGGTACATTGTATATTCCGCCTCTGAACTGCACGGTATCACCGGCACGGGCATTATCGAAAGCCGTCTGAACCGTACAGGGAGAATTGATATCGCTTGCTGCCGCCCAATCTGTGGATGTTGAATCAGGACTTACGTAATAAATGTGGTTTCGTGTTGCGATATCCGCCTCCCACTGTGCATATACGGTAAAATTCGAGTTAACGGCTGTTTGTGTTGTAAAGGCTGCACCGCTTCCGTTCACGGCAGTATTCCAGCCGGTGAAAACATAGCCTGTTTTGGTGGGTGCAGCTGGGAGTGAACCTACAGCTTGTCCTGCGGTAACTGTTTTGGTTGTTGGGCTCGCCTCTGTATCTCCGCCATTTTTGTTGAAGGTTACAGTATTACTCTGAATCCCCGCTCCTTCTATCCAGGATGGTTCGCTCTGTACAGGTGCATTTTTTAGATTCACTGGAACGCCTGCCTTGATATCCCGGAGCGATAAAACTCCATTCACCCATTGGTTATCATTGGGGTTCGCAGCCCCGAGATAAGATGGAATGTTTTTTCCGGGTAAATATGGGTGCGGAATGCCTATGCCCGCATTTACCGGGGTAATTCCGTTTTCAAGCTGATATCCGGTGTTTATCCGATATTTATCTGCACCTTCGCTCCCTTTATACAAGGGATTTTCTGCAGAGTATTCCCTAAGCCACAGCTTTACTCCGGGATGGGTTTGCTGATAATCTTCCACCGTCATTCTTGCGCTGTTGCCATTGCCCACCATCACTGCATAAGTCCCATTGGCGTCATTCTGTCCTTTTGCAGGACGGTAAAAAAAGTTTCGGTCCCACAGAAGGTTGTCGAAATTCGCGGTTGTATAGGCTGAAGGTCTCCAGGCCGTCATATCTTCACTATCCCATGAGGAACCACACCCATCCAGAATATTGTTATATCCGTATCCATAGAGGTTTGGATCCTGATCAAACCCGTGTGAAGCAGATTTGTAGTATGGGTAATTTGTCCATCCTATCCCGTGTTTCCCCTGTGATATGATTGTATTATTGTAAACTGTCGCCTTAAAAATCGGGTGTGTATCCGCTTCACTGACAATAATCGCTGATTTGGAATTATCAAAAATATTGTTGTGAATTTGAACGAAGTCTTGTCTGGCATCGATCGCATAGATGGTGGAATCCAGAAAAATATTGTGATGGATATCGTCGCCAAAGGTTTTGTATGTATCAATATACCCAAGCCCAGCAGATGGATTTCTGCCGCTGAAGAACTGGGTCTGCTTGTGTTTGATTGCAACGGGCACGGAACCGTCAAAAATATTGTATCTGTATATATTCCTGCTATTGGTCGGACGATCGTTATAAAAGCCGTCCTTTGCAATTTCATTTGTTCTGTAATCACTGAATATATTGATATGCGCTGAATTATGAGTCGCCGAGGAGGAGGTGCTTCCATTGTTGGAAAAATAGCAGTATTCCACGATACAGTTGCTCCAGCATTGTCCTGAAATACCGCCAGGATTATTACTTGAATTGTCAGTATCATTATCATGGATATAGCAGCTTCTGAACCAGAATGGGCCCATCTGGCCATTAAAGCCACAGGCACCCGTATTGGCAGGGTTCCGTCCTCCCGTGATTTCCAGCCGGTCGAATTTCCAGTATTGCATGGCATAAGCCCCTGATCCATCACTGATAGTCTGCCCAAGCACACAGCCGGCGCCACTGTTATCTCCAACCTTGACCCCGTCTATGCCGCCGGTTCCGCCGCCGTTTTCTCCATCGAGCACAGCCCATTCGCCGGGATATGACATGATGGTTGACCAGTGTTCAGGGGTGCCGTCCTTCGTGTAATCGATCCTGATATGCCCTTCTCGATAAGTGCCCCCCCGCAAAACGATGATGTCCCCGCCATTCATTTCCTTCAATGCTGCTTTTATGGATTTATATGCATTACCCTTATCCAGACCGTCTGTTGTACTGACATCATAGGTACCGTCCAATACTTCTGCACCGAGTGTCTGGTCTACATAAATTGTTCTTCTTTCCATTGTGGAAGGAAGCCGCGCGAATGTCCTGGAAGGATCACTTTCATTTCCAGCACTATCAAGGGCAGAAATTACAAAGCTATAGGAGTTCCCTGGCGTTAGTGCTGTAAAGGCATGACTGTTTGAAGTTGCATAGATCGGGGTTGAGTTGTTCCCATTAAAAATGATTTTATATTTTTCAACACCCGCATTGTCTGTTGAAGCGTCCCATTCCAGCAGGAGAGAGGTGGTTGAGGTTATCGTGGTTCTGGGCCAATTGGGCCTGCCTGGCTTTTCGGTGTCTTGAGATACTGTTGGGGTTGGAGTTGGAGTTGCGATCACAGTCGGCGTTGGGCTTGGGGCTACGGTCGGCGTTGGGCTTGGGGCCACGGTCGGCGTTGGGCTTGGGGCCATGGTTGGTGTTGGGCTGGGCGACAGGGTTGGCGTTGTAGTCGGTGCCAACGTCGGGGTTGGGGTTGGCGACTGTTCTGTTCGTTTACCGATCCCTACAAGATCAATATTTGCGCCCATGTCAACACCGTTTCTGCCCGCTCCGCGGCAGGGAGAATCCGGTGCAAGCTGGAAGTCGTTTAATTCCGACATAGTCCCCGAGGCATTTAAAAACCCGGGGTTAGAGGCTAAAGAACCCATGCCGGGGTGGCTATTGTCCATCAATACAGTTGAGGCCTGCCACTGCTCAAGGTTTCTAAAATTACTCCATTCAGTGCTTGGTGTGTTGGGCAGTCGGAAACGGATCAGGAAGTTATTTGCCAGGTTTCCAAACTGATTATGGTCACACGACTTGATAGTCACTGGCATGGCAGTCGTTCCATTACCGGGCCAAAAACGCAGCAAAGCTACATCATTGTCTCTCTTTAGGCCATAAACAATATTGTTGTAAAACTCCTTCTCTACGCCACCACCAAGGTCGACACCGGCTATTTGCCGGTTTCCCGTGTACAAGGTGTTATTATATATCTTCATCCTGTCAGAGGAAGAAACCCCCTCTGTAACATCTGAAATGCTGGCATTATATGCAATTACATTGTCATGAATTGTTATGTCCGGATGGTTACGTACAGCATCACCCAGGTTGTAACTTTGGGCAGCGATTCCCTTAAAACAATGATGGATGAAGTTATACCGGAATGTTGAAAACTCACCTTGACATTTGTCGTAAATACCGATACTGCAATTAGAAAACTCATTATTCTCTATAATTACATTTCTATTGAAATACATTTTTATGCCAGAGGTATTTCCGTAATCATTTATCTGTTTGGCATTCTTGATCATACAATTTTGAATAAGCGTGTTTTTCGTCCATTCAAGGCGGATACATTCACGGTTGTCTGTGCCTAAGATAGTTGTACTTCCTCCATCGAATGTACAGTTGCGGATAATACAGTTGTCGGAGCTCTCAATCCAATTATTATTGATGTCATAGCCAATGATTACCGAACCCATCTTTGTTCCGTTGTTGGCTTGAATAATAAAGCCGTCGAAGATTATATAATCCTTCCTTCCTGTGCTGAAAACACGGATCATATCAGGTGAATCATTAGCGGCTGTAGTCCCTTCAGGAAGATTTCCATTAATTATGACCTCCGCTCCCGGGTATGCTGCAAATGTTATCGGAGCGCCCTCAGTTCCGGAATTCTTTGGTTCCCATACCGCATGGTAATGCGGTCGGCCGGTAGTGTCTGATTGAGGGTATGTTTCATAGGTGCCTTCCAGAAAATAAACCGTATCACCTGATATCGCATTCTTGAAGGCGGTATCAACAGTGCACGGAGTATCAATGTCTGTTGCTGCCGTCCAATCTGTGGATGTTGAATCAGGGCTTACGTAATATATACTGCTGCCCTGAGTCGTGTTATCCTCTGCCAGGGTTACATTCGGCATAGCATATAGATTTGTTGAAAAAACCAGTATGCAGAATGCTAATAATTTTCCCAGGATACTCTTCCGATTTTTCATATGAAAACACTCCTAAAAATTATTTGCTAGCTTCTATTATCTATTGTAATCAAATGTACCAGCTGTGCTCTTTGTAATAGCATTTTTGAATATATTGTGGACACTTTCACCTTAGAATGTATCCATATAAACCCCATAAAAATACTTTTCTATGTTAAGGCTACTTATATTGACTGCAAAAGATAGCCTCCGTGCTTTCACTTAATAGTGAGCAGGAGGCTGTATGCTCTAATGGTTGGACAGCCGTTTATATACAGAAGCTATATTATAAGCGCGCTGAACATCGCCAAGCTGTCCGGGAGGATTAAACCTAAGCAGGAGTTGTCAATATTCTTGCTTTATATACATAACCCTACCACAAATTTACAATGATTTGGTCACAATTTTCAGTGACTAAATCACTAATATTAAGTGCAAAAATCACTATCTGCGTATGGTAAGATGTGCCAGCTCCTTTTGATTCCCTGAAAACGCTGAACACAGAAAAACAGGAATTACGAATTGAAATCTGTCGGAAAAGATTGGCTATAAGAACCTTGTTGCAGGTGTGATGGTTTTGCTGAAGCAAAACCACCTTGGCAATAAGAGCTGCTATTGCGTATGCACTGTTACGGCGGGCGTTTTTTTCATAACCAGACCTTTTGCTGTAATGTACATTTCCCGAACATTCAGCGCAGCAAACCGCTCCAACTCGCTGCGGATTTGATTCTGAGCCCATTTAATGCTTTCAAGCAGGTTATGTCCGTAAACCATAACAACATCCATATCCAACATAACCCCGTCTTCACTCTTGTTCAGGCGAAAGCGGAGAATTTTTTCCATGGCATCCATGTTCGTAATGATATAATTCACAACCTGATAAATCGCATAATCCGAGATAGTATATTTCCCATTATAGCTGAATGGAGGGCGAACCACTGACTTCTCGCCCATGTTCTGAAAATGACCTTTCCCCTTACGCTTGAAAATCTGGAGGGGATCGAGAAAAAAGCCCGAAAAATCTTTTTTCAGTTCCAGACTCGGCACCGGAATAACATGCTTTCCCTGCCCGGACCGTGTATTGATGGCCTGTTGAATTTCCAGCTCGCTGGCGACATCGTTGATATACACCTTTTCAGTAATGCTTCCAAGCCGCAGTGTGCTTGTAATTTTTTCAATCATTCCATCCGAAGTACCTAAAATAAGGATCGCTTCAGGTTTACTCCTCTCTATCGCTTCAATGACTTTTGCACAGTGATCCTTCTCGGTGAACAGAGCGGTCTTGATGGATCCGATTCGCGTAGGTTCCTTTTTTGCGGATTTCCCGGCAATAATGCGGCTTTGATAGATCAGCAAACCGTCATCAATGATATACTCTATGTTTCTCTCCTTGGCCACCCAGAGCGCCCGGTAGCTTTTCCCCGATCCGCTGGGCCCAATAAACCCGACTACCCGCATATCATCCCTCCGAAGCAGGAATCTCCCTTGTCATGAGGAGGCTTAACTAAATAATACCCATATTCACACAGTCTATAACCTTGACACTCTATAGAACGGATTATTTCCAAAAAAGTTTCATGATCGTTAATTCAATGAGCGCTTGCGCGAATTGTGCGCCAAAATGCGAGTGCTTTATTAAATGCCCTTCAGTGGGAGATTCTACACGCCACTGAAGGGCATTTAATCGAGTAGGAGGCGGATAATTAGGGTCTACTGAAAAACGATAAAAACATTGAAAACACTAGGTTTTAAGGCATTTTTGTGATATAATAATGAAAGGAAAACTACGATTTTGTAATCAAATCCTTGCACATGGAGAAACAAAAA
>JAGOJH010000150.1 GCA_017995215.1 Thermoclostridium sp. | reverse complement strand
GATTGATCCATTCCCCAGGGATGGCATTCAAATCGGCCAGGGTAGCATTGTTATGGTCAGCAATAATGGCTGCCGAAGGGGTGTCAGCACCGCTAGCTTCCAGCACCGGACACAGCAGGGTTGTTAAGATGACCCCAATTAGAAGGGTCGACAAAACAGATTTGAGCTTCTTCACGTCAAAAACCTCCATTTTCGCTTGTTACAGAATCATTTCTGCCATTAAATAATAAAATATAAGGAAAAAGTTGCCGCAATGAGAAGAAAGTCTATTTATGCAAAATGAGTATATCACTAAAATAAGCAATATAATATTACATATGTGTAATAATGACAAAAATGATGAAAGTTGTGTTTTTTGCACGATCATATCGGGGTTTTTGCACAGATGAAATGACTTTTGCACATCGTGAAACCCTTTGCAGCCATTCTGCCGATGATAAACTCTTGCAGCAAGTGGAAACACAATAATATCTCATCGTTTATTCCGAAGGAATGCAGGCATTTATACCGGTATCGTTGCCCGAACCAGAAACCCTGTATTGTCTTCAAATGAACGGAAGCTGATCGTTCCGTTCAGATCATTCACACGTTCTTCCATGCCTGTAAGGCCGTTTCCCATGTTAAAGCCGACGCTTCCGCGGCCATTATCAACAATAAACATTTCAATAGTATTATCCTTTACTTTTACCGATATGGTAATCCGTGTTGCATGCCCATGTTTGATGGCATTGGTGACAGATTCCTGACATATCCTGTAGATTGTACCATTCACTTTATCGTTACAGGCAGTCAGGTTACCCTGTGATGTGACTTCCAGCTGAATCCCGGTGGCGGAGAGTTTGGAAGCAAGGGCTTCGAGTTTCTCGAAAAGCATGTTCCGAAGGGGGTTTGCAGGTTCCGCCAATAAATCCTGCATATCTGCCAATGTGGATTCATCTGTTCCGCTTACTGCAATTTCATCCAGACTGTTGTTGATTTCGGTGATCGCCTGCTCAATTCTTCGAACGGCGGTGATTCTGTCGTTACGAAGCAGTTTGTTGCTTTCCATGGTGTTCAGCGCAAGAATTAACGAATGGCCCATGACATCATGAATTTCCTTTGCCAGCAGGTTCCGTTCACTGAGCACCGTCAGGTTTTTAGCATCTTCAGCCAGCTCCTTTATGTTTTCATTCATTTCCTCAAGGAATTGATTTTTCTCTGAAAGCCGGTTGATTGCATTAAAGATAGCCGTATTGTCATGGATGATAAAGATGGTTTTCCCTGTAGAAAACAGCCCGGGTTTTATTGGTTTAACCGTGACGGTAAAGTGTTTTATACCGTCTGACTCCGATATTTCCACATCTTGTTTGATTTCTTTTCGTTTTACCGGCTTATTTACAAACTGCGGTAAAAACCTGCCGAGGATCTGATAAAGTGTTTTTTCCTCAAGCAACCCGCAGGCCTTGTTTTTATAGTCGATTTGCCCCTTGCTGCCGATGATCAGCAATGCGTCGGTAAAGAGCTCCAGCCCATGCCTGCTTCCATAGGGGATGATATCAAACATGCCAAATTTGTTACCGCCAATGAAATATACGGTGAATCCTGCCTGAATGAGCAGGGGAAAGTAATCAACAGGCATCTTGTAAACTCTTAACAGATAGAGATGTAAAAACAACATGCTCACAAGGGCTAAAACGGATGACATTACTCTGTACACAATATTATCAAGCTTTCCTACCCAAATACTCATAATGCTGATCATCCCTGCCGTCTGCAGAATATAACCGACACCCATGATCACATAATACAACAATCCAAAGACATTCTCAGTGGGGGTCATTTCCTTGATAAACAGATGATGAAAAGGATTTGTGAGAATGATAAAGGTGCTCAAACCTACATGCACAATAACCACAAGCAGCGAAATGATTTCAACTGCTTTGGACTTATAATTAAACCGGAGATAAATATATACAATGAAGAGCACATCAAAAATAAGCTTGACAATGTGGGACGTGGCGAGACAGTGCCACCGAACCCTGATTTCAGGGGCAACCATGGCCAAAAAATTGCATATAAACAACAGGATGAGCAACCCTTGCACAACGCAATAACAAAACAACATCCTGGATCGTTTGGAATTAAGGATGATATAGGTAAGAAAACCGGTCATAACGGTTATAAAAACAAGATGTATCCCCAATTCAATCTGTAGCTTCAGGACCGAAGATAATTCCATCGTATTGTGCTCCTGTCAGATCAGATTGTTCCTCAATGCATACATCACAAGCTGGGCTCTGTTTTCGACGCCTACCAGTTCGATGACTTTCGTGATCCTGTTTTTAACGGTTCCTTCAGCAAAGCTCATAATTTCAGCGATTTCGCTGTTTGACTTGCCTTCGCTGACCAACCGAATCATTTTCAGATCATCATCGCGAATCACCATGTTCTGCTGGTTATTTTCACCAGTGCTGCTTTGGGTAAGCATGGAGCGCAGAACAAGAGGATTCAAAACCGCATAACCCCAGTTGACACAACGGATAAGAGTGGTGAGCTTGTCCGGCGGTGTATCCTTTAACAGATAGCTGTCCGCTCCTGAAGCAAAACAATCGGCAACCCATTGGTCATCTTCCAGAGAAGTCAGAATGATCACTTTGGTATCGGGACATTTGCTTTTTACTTGCTTTGTAGCGGTAACCCCATCCATCACCGGCATTCTAAGATCCATCAGCACAACATCGGGTTTTTGCTCCTCGCAAAGCTTCACTGCTTGCAGACCGTTATAGGCGACTCCAACGACTTCGATATCTTTATCCAATTCCAGCATCATTCGCAAGCTTTCTGCTAAAAGGGCATGGTCATCTGCAACTAATATACGCATATTCCACCTCATTGCAAATATTGTGAATTAAACAATCAGGATGAGACATGGAGCGCTTTAACAGTACCCCGTATCTTACCAATGGTTTCTCTCGTAATCTGTATCATTCGGTCGTTTTCCGCTTCAAACACTGACTCATCTTTCAAGTTGCTTTCATTTGCATATGCTTTCATGGTTTGAATGCTCCGCCTTAATTGCTCCAGATAATCCCCTGCGATGGTATTTACCAGAACCATGATCCGTTCCCGTTCTTTTTCTGCGGCAAGGTTTCTGGCGATCTCGGCATATTTGCGCTGTGCTTCAAGCGCTTCCTTTAGCTGTTTGTTTTTATGATCAAGCTGATCTAAAAGCTTTTGATATTTGGTAATGTCATTAAAAACAAGAATCCGTCCCAAATATTTATTCTTTCGCATAATCGTGCGCATTTTCCAGGTAAGTGTTAAATAATCGCTTTCAGAAGAAAGCTCTATTTCACCTTCATAAAGGCTTAAAGCATCTTCATTCAGGCTGGTTTCCCGAAAATCCCGGGGAATAAGACCGGAGGCATGGATGGCCAGCTCGGTTTCCTGAAGGAATTTCTGAATGTTGTTACATTCAAAAGCTGTGTTGATATAGCAGGGCTTGTCCTTACCGTTGTAGATGACGATGGTTTCATTCACATTCATAATAATGGCACGGTTGATTTTCCTGCTTCTGGACAGGGCTCCCCACAGGTAAACGATTGCACTGGTGCATCCCGCAATGATAGAGATACCGATTAGCAAGAACCGGAACATTTCCATATTTAATAATTCACCATAAGCCGGTTGCATGGTTATTTCCCCTTCCGACCCAATGCGATCCCACTGCATGATCTTGCAGTATAATATTTGTTCGGGCAGTAAAATTTTTCATTTATATTTATTGTCATAATATAATAACGGTAGTAATTAAGCAAGTAATTCCAGTCGTTAATAGAAAATTAAACCTATAAAAGTAAAAAGGAGTAATTGACAGAGAGAGTGAGGGTTAGAAAGATGTGATCTGAGGCCATCTTTTCTCACCAAGCTGCCTGAAGTATGATAAAATAACCCAAGAAAAGGCAGATTATACTCGGGTGATTTAAAAAGCTGCTTCTTGTGGTATAAATTGATCAGAGAATGCGTTATTTTTTCATTGCAGGAGAATGCTATGAGTGCTGTTACTTATGATTTTGCCACATCCTGTGTTCCTCAGCTATATGTTCAAAATGGGATGATGAGTTGTGCCAATGAAAGCTTTACCAAGCTTACCGGTTATCAGAATGAGGAACTTTGTGGGCAGAGCTTCCTGGAGTTTCTTAAAAAAAAGCTGAAATCTACCTGGTTTCCGGAAGATGATAAATTGGTTGAAAGAACCGAAGAGTGTTTCATTTTTTCAAAGGAGCTTAGCGCTAAAAAGGTAAGGTTATCCATACTGCCTCACGGGCAAAGCAGCTGTGTAACTTTTGTACAAATGAATACCGACTTTCTCCACAGTATTTTTAATTTTCTGGAGCATGTCTATGCAGATGCAGACACAGGGTTCATGATATTAAACACTAATTGCTTTACCGTGTTAAAGGCGAATCAGTTTATCACTCGATATATCAACAGGTTTTACACAAACTCCGAAAGCTGCATCGGGGATACGATATATGAGATCTTCCGCCATTTTGGAGGAGCTCCGTTTGAACCGCTGAAAGGCGCAGTCCCCTTCCCCGAATCCAGGCACATCAGCGAGTTTAGATATGATTTCCCCTCACAGGGTGTGACTTATTGGGATCTTATCCTTGCTCCAATTAAGGATGATTCCATCATTCATTACATCGTCCTGATTGTCAAGGAGGTGACAGAGTCTGTATTGAACCGGCTTCGGCTTGAGGAGCAGGCAAAAACCATTCAGGACAAAAATCAACAGCTTCAGGCTATCTTTGATAATGTCTCTGATGGCTTATACATAGAGGACTACAGTAATGATAAGACTACGATCCTGATCAACAGGAGCACGGCGGACTTTTTTAAATCCATCGGCATTTCTGAACAAACTCCCGATGGTATTAAAAACCTTCGCTATTATGACAGGGAAGGCAGGCCGGTCAGCCCGGAAAAACTTCCTATCACCAGGATACGCGGGGGTGACAAGTATGAACAAGCTTTATATACCATACGACATAATAACCAGGAGGTATATATTTCTTTCAGCGGCTCCCCTCTGTTTGATGCAGAAAAGAAGCTCAAGATGGCCATTCTGTGTGCCCAGACCGTCACGGACCGTGTGGTTCATGAAAAAGAACTGGAGCAGCAGAGAAACCTCTACTATAATATTTTTGACCTGCTGGGCCTGCCCATTATTTATCTGTCATATCCGGATTTTGTTTGCCAGGGTTTGAACAGAAATGCCTTTGACATTATCAGAAGCTCCATTCAGGGAACACCATTGGATACAGTTTTGAACCCCGATATCGCCATCAACAAAGATGTTTTTAAGCAGCTGCGCCCTCACTTTAACATA
>JAGOJH010000149.1 GCA_017995215.1 Thermoclostridium sp. | reverse complement strand
TATTGGTGGCATGAATGGGGCAGGTAAAACATCAATCATGGAGGCTATCAACTATTGCCTCTACGGAGCAAAACTTGATGAAATTTTCCGAAACATTAATCGACGAGAGAAAGCCAAGGGTAATGCTCAAGTATCTTTCGAACTCATCATGGAAATGGATGACGCATCAGAACTGGTGGTTAAAAGATCTTGGTCAGGTGGCGCCGCAATCGATCCGAAGGCACGAGATCTTGTCGAACGATTAGTGATAGTCAAAGATGGTAAGCGAGTATCTGTTCAAAACCAGGAAATCTGGCAGGATTTCATTCGAGCAACTATACCGCCAGGGATTACCCAGTTTTTCTTTTTCGATGGGGAGAAGATCCAGGAGATAGCTGCAGATGACCATTCTGAAGTACGGTTGAAATCATCTTTGGAAGCTGCCCTTGGTATCCAATACATCACAAAACTAGCAAGCGATGTTCTTTATATCAAGCAGGAGGAACGAAAAGGGTTTATAGAGATTTCTGATGAAGACCTCGAATTTAAACAGAGTGAATTAAAGAGAGAAAAAAGTAAGCTTAACAAGAAAAGTCAAGAGAGGGGATCTGTTTCCAAAGAACTTGAAGAACTTAGATCCCAACTTGAAGAAGCAAAAAAACGTTTTGAGGCAGCATTTCACGCTGCTCCAGATTCCCGTGAAATACTTCGTGAGCAAGAGAAGAGACGTATTCAGACTTCCAATCGACTTGGCCAAGTAGAGAGTGAGATTCGAAATCTATGTGAAAAAATGCTGCCTTTCGGAATAACGGGAAAGCTATTTGAGGGTATTCGAAAACAAATTGAGAGTGAAAGGGAATCTTCAACTAGTGAGGCAATAAAAGAACATGCAACAACTTTGGCAAAGAGAATTGTTCGGGTAGTAGAAGAACCGGAACCGATTTATCATGAGAAACTGTCACCTGAAAAAATGGATGAATTGGAGAGGAGAATATATCGTCTTCTCAAGGAAGGTGACCCTAAGACTGACATTACAAAGATTCTTGATCTATCGGATCGTGACGCCGCACGAGTGTTGAACAAACTGGACGCTTTGGAAACAAGTGATATTTTTCTTATTCCACCACTTTTAGAAGAAAAGAGAGAGTTAGAAGCCCAAATTAAACATCTCGAGGGCTTGAGCCAAGTAGGACTCCTTTCAGAATCAGAGAGGGAACTGTTTGAGCAACTTCAATCTGAGATGGAGGGATGTTCAACACAAATTGGACGAAAATCTGAACAACTAAGGTTGCTGGAAGAAGAGATCCTGTCGCTTGAGAAATGTATTAGAGAGATTGAAGTTGAAATTCAAAAACTTTATGAAAAACACAACATATCAAAAGAACGGGCAGATTTCATTCAAGAATGCGATACAATAGCTAATGTACTTAACCAATTTATCGTGAGGTTGAGGAAAAACAAGGTCCATTTATTACAGGAAAAGACATTTGAGATGTATCGGCTTCTTTCAAGCCGTAGCGGACTGATTAAAGACATTATTATTGATAATAAAACCTATGAAGTACGTATCACTGACCGTAACGGGCATGAAATAAAAAAATCTGCTCTTTCTGCAGGTGAAAAGGAAATATTTGCGGTATCACTTCTGTGGGGGCTTGCTCAAACAAGCCAGCTTAAGCTCCCCATCATCATAGATACACCATTATCACGTTTGGATAGTGCACATAGAGATAACATAGTAAACAACTACTTCCCGAATGCTGGTGAACAAGTAATTATCCTTTCAACTGATACTGAGATTGACAACAATTACTATCGGACGCTCAAACCGCATTTGAGTGGGGCGGCAAGCCTGGAGTTCGATCAGCGGCAGGAATTGACGACCTTTAAAGAAGGCTATTTCTGGGAGAAATGAGCAATGGCAGATCGTCTCTATACATCAAGTGAGGCCGATGAAGTTCTCAGTGCTCTGCGTTTCGAGACTAAGCTTGAAAAGGTGACACTTGCAAGGATCGCTTTTGCGATATCTTTAATCAGGAATGGTGCAAGTGTTTCACAGAGTACCAACTTCAGTGGTAGTGAAATGAAACGACCAACATTCATTGGTGAAGATGAGGTTTTTATCCGATCCTTGATCTCCTATCATTATAGAAAATCAGAAATTACTGAGGATGAACTTTTTTCAAATAAATCTATTGTGAAGAACCATATAGACAATGGGGCAGAGCTTCTCGGGAAGCTCTTTCAAGAATGTGGGCGTGATGCAGACATTCTTTTAAGACGCCTTGTTGAAGAAGTTGAATTTTCTGGACGGCGAGAAGCATTTGGTCAAGGCATAGGAATTTTTATTGGGAGAACACTGCTTAAAAATGCGGAAATTGTTATTGAAATTAACAACACAGCAAAGCACGCAAACTCCCACCTGGCAATCATGGGTAAACCAGGTGTAGGTAAAACTCAGTTCCTCTTAAAAATATTATCAGACATACGTATTCAATCAAACTTCCAAACAAATTTCATTTATTTTGATTACAAAGGTGATGTTGTTGATAATGCAAGGTTCTTAGAGGTTGCTAAAGTACAGCCGTTCCGTCTTCTTCAGGGGGGTCATAATCTACCAATTAATCCATTCATCCTGCCTTCTTATGATGAACAAACGATAAATGTTTCTGCACGGGAGAAAGCTGAAAGTTTTGCTTCAATAAATAGTAAACTAGGTGTTGTTCAGAAAGGCGCCTTGACTGAGGCTATTCGTGCTGCCTACGCAAAACGAGCAGGTTCAGCATCTCCTTTTCCAGATTTTCATGATGTGCTCCAGATTGCTACCACAATGTATGATGATGAGAAAAAGAAAGACGACAGTCTCATCGAAGTATTAAGAGACTTATCCGATTTTGATCTCTTCTGGAAGCATGGCAGTGAAAGTCACCCAATAGAACGCCTTTCAAATCGAACAATGCTCATAGATGTTCATGCGATGCCTGTGCTGAAGGAACTTGTAGCATATCTTGTTATAGAGAGACTTTATAAAGAGATGGCATCTCTTCCTGATAGCCCAATAAAGAATCAGAGACGAACCATTAGAACTATCCTAGTTATCGATGAGGCACATAATTATTTGAATCAGAAAAACATTTTTTTGCAGCGTATTATTCGGGAAGGTCGCTCAAAAGGGGTAGTTGTATTTTTTGCCAGCCAATCACCAAACGATTATCAACAGAAATTTTTCAATTTTCAGGAACTTCTCGAGTTTGCATTTGTTTTTCAGTGCGAAGGTGTTTCTACAGCATCGATTCAAGATATACTTGGATGTAGTGTAAGGACTGCCAAAGATTTACAAACTGAGATAGCACGATTAGAACCATGGCAAGTAATTACTCGTAGTCCAGAAAAGACTGAAGAATTCATAAAACTTACAGCAGAAGCATTTTTTAAAAGTTATGGGTAGGTCATAATTAAGGGGAAAACGTATACATTCAATTAATAGTATATTTCATTACCAAACAACACTAGTCGTTCAATTTCAGGAGAGTTCACAATGAACAATGAAATCGAAAGCGTATTATTAACTATAAAAAAACTAGTAGAAAAAATTACTTATAATGTATCAAATGATACCCTGGAGCAGAAAAATCATCAACTTAAGGCTGTATACTCAACAATCCAACAATTAGAATCTAAAGGCATTCCAGTTCCTGATGAGCTTCGGGGAATGAAAACATCACTGGTTTCAGAGGTTGATCATATTGAGCGATCTAACCTAGAATTAGCTGAATTAAAGAAAGGGCTTGAAGATATTATCAAGAGCTTGAATAGCTGCATGTCTAGGGTTACAAAACCCCGTGAAAGAGAAAAAGGTGAAAAGCGCCAAATAATAGCAAATCAGACACCCCAATCATCCTATAAGCCACTTATTGTCAAATGCCTTAAGTCTAAAGGCGGTTCTGCCCATGTATCTGAAGTCCTTAAATGGATAAAAGAATATATGCAGGGTAAGTTCCTATCAGGTGATTTCCAACAACGTTCAGCTGGAAATATTGTCTGGGAACACAATGTTCACTGGGCTAGGCAACATTTAGTCAATGATGGAATCCTCAGGGATGACTCTCCTAGAGGATATTGGCAATTGTCTAATACAGAAGTGGAATAATTGAATGCCATCATCTTTGACATGGATCGACCACGAACATGAGGCCCGGGAACGAAGCATTAGGATCCTTGCCCTGTTCCAGGAGAAGGAGAACAGAGATGAACTCGGCCTCGGCGACATCAGGGATCCCTATAGTGACCCCCTCATGGACTGTACCAGTAATAAGCGGTAATATCATGGTAGGGGGACATTATGGTGAAGAGCAGCAATGTAGTGAGCCATCCGGCTATTGAGCGGTGGACCTCGAAGCGGAAGGCTGTTCTGGTTCTCGAGATCATCAAGGGGCACAAGACGGTGGTGGATGCTGCCAGGGAGAACGATCTCAGGCAGAGTGTGATTGAGGGGTGGATAAACACCTTTCTGGAGTTTGGGAGACAAGGTCTGAAGAACAATCCCAAGCGTGTACATACCGAGTACGAGGAGCAGATCAAGGCACACCGGGAGAAGATCGGTGAGCTGGTGCTCCAGATAGACGTTTTAAAAAAAGCCAAGGAAGTGCTCTCCGAGGACGAGAACTCGTCTGGCGAGTGAAGTCAATGCTGGAGGCAGAAGGGAAGCGGGTAAGCCTGCGGAAGATTGCATCGTGGACCGGGGTTCCCTGGTCCACGATGCAGTACAAGCCTCGACGGAGAAGCACTCCACCCGTAGACAAGAACGTAGAGCATGCGATTTATGAGTTGATCCAGCGGTATCCCCGGTATGGGTACCGCAGGATCGTAGTGATGCTGAGAAGGAAGATGAACCTGGTAGTGAACCGGAAGAAGGTGCAGCGAATCATGCAGAGGAACGGATGGGGCGTGAGGATCAGGTTCAAGGGATTCAGACCTCGTACTGGTTCTTCGAAGTCGGTAAGCGACTCTCTGAACCATCGCTGGGCCACTGACATGACCAATTTCTTCTGCAGGGATGCCGGCTAGTGCCACGCCATTGTGGTCATGGATTGCTGGAATAGAGAAGTCATTGGGTATCGTGTCAGTAAAAACCAGAATGCCCAGGTAGCAGTTGGTGCCCTTGAAGATGCCTTGGTTCATCGTTTTCACGGGAGAAAGGACTTATTATCCCGTGGGGTCATCCTCAGGAGTGACAACGGCTTGATCTTTTCTTCAAAAGCGTTTTTGCAGTTGGTGAACGCCCATGGCATGAAGACCGAGGTTCCGTCTCTATAGTTCTGTAAAAAGGTGAAAGCGAGCCAAGGGCAACTCCGATAATAGGCGTAGCCGCTAAACGACGCTTATAAGGAGGTGCGAATGGCTCGTGGTGTAGATGTTAAGGGGTTATTGGGCATTTGGCAAGAGGCGACCGGCGAGGGAG
>JAGOJH010000148.1 GCA_017995215.1 Thermoclostridium sp. | reverse complement strand
GGAATGCATAAATCAAATTTTCAATACGGGACTATTCCGTCGGCTGTTTCCTGGGATCTGACACAGCTTGAGTTTACTGAAAAGTTTCCTTTTTCCGTGCTTGTGAGGATCAACAGTGATAAGGATCAACATTATATATATTTTATCACCCACACAGACAGCGCCGATGAGTGTCTTTCATTCCTCAAAGCCCGCGGGTATAGCAGGGTTACATTCCAGGGGTTATCCGGAACAATAGAGGATAATATCCGCAAAACGAATCATCGTATCGATGAAATCACTACTGAACGTGAAACCTGCATCACGCAAATTAAAGAATTGTCACAAGCAAGGAAATCGGCCGAGGTGCTCTACGATGCACTGCAGATGGAAAAGGGCCGTATCGAGGCTGCCGGAAAAGTGCTGACCACAAAAAGGGCTTTCTATATCACAGGCTGGGTTCCCGAAAGACATGCGCAAAATGCGAAGAAGTTTTTAGAATCAAAGTATACTGTTTGCGTAGAGCTTGAGAAACCTGCAAAAGATGAAGAGTTTCCCGTGCTTCTTGAGAACAAGGGTATTGCCGAAGCGGGCGAACCTGTTTCTGGTATGTACAGCCTTCCAAACAGCCTTGAGATAGACCCGAATGCGGTTATGTCACCATTTTTCATTATGTTTGCCGCGTTGATGCTGGGCGACGGAGGGTATGGTATTATCCTTGCGCTTGCCACGGGCTTTGTCCTCTGGCGGTTTAAGCTGGAAGACGGGACACGGAAATTTGTAAAAGTTTTGTTTTATGTCGGCCTTGGAACTATCTTCTGGGGTATTGTGTTCGGCAGCTGGTTTGGTATCAGTGGTCTGGTAAAATATGCGCTATGGTTTGATATGGTTGCCGAACCGGAAAGGATGTTAAGCATTGCTTTTCTTTTCGGGATCATCCATCTTTATGCCGGTTTTTTGATGAAAGCCGCTAATCTGATTCGAGATAAAAAATACCTGGATGCACTGTTTGATGTAGGCTTCTGGTTGATCTATTACACCGGTGCTGTATTTTTCCTGCTGCCTTATGCACCGGAGGTCGACAAGGTCAGTGTTGCCCCTTTTGTTGAAGTTGGAAAATATTTGTTCGTGATTGGAGCTGTTCTTGTGCTTGCAACTTCGGGGCGCAACAACAAATACATCGCCACCAAATTCTTTGGGGGGCTATATAATCTTTACAATATCGTAGGCTTCCTCAGCGATATACTGTCCTATTCCAGGCTTCTTGCCCTTGGGCTTGCAACCGCCATTATCGGCAGCATTGTCAACGATCTCGCTTTCATGTTTGATATGCCCGTGGTCTTAAAAATTATTTTTGGAATCGTCATATTACTGATCGGGCATACCATTAACTTTGCGATAAACCTTTTGGGCGCCTATGTTCATTCTTGCAGGCTTCAGTATCTGGAGTTCTTTGGTAAGTTTTTCACGGGCGGAGGAGTACCCTTCAGTCCTTTGAAAGCAAATACAAAATATATTACTGTTAAAGCAGATGCGGGAATTTAATCGAATCTTACCGTATCGGAGAGAAAGGGATGGAGGTTTTTAACATGTTTGAACAAATTATCAACGGACAAAATTTAGCTTATCTGGGTGCGGTTATTGCTTTTCTGGTCGCCGGTTTCGGGTCTTCGAAGGGTGTTGGCCTTGCCGGTCAGACCGGTGCAGGCGTATTAACCGAGGATCCGTCCAAATTTGGTTCCGTTATGCTTCTGCAGGCTCTGCCAAGCACGCAGGCTATTTACGGCTTCGTTGTAGCGTTTTTAATTATCGGGAAAATCGACCCTTCGCTCTCGCTCGCGGATGGCTTTCACTATCTGGCCGCCGGTGTTCCTGTAGGTGTTGTGGGCTGGATCTCAGCGATTTGGCAGGGTAAGGTTGCAGCATCCGGCATCCAGCTGATTGCAAAGCGCCCGGAAGCTCTCGGAAGCGCAATTACGCTTGCGCTGATGGTTGAAATGTTCGCTATTTTGTCCCTGATCACTTCTATCCTGATGATAGGATAATACTGTATCGTGTATCCGGCACAGGGTATCATGATCAAATATAAAACGCAGAAACCCCATTGCCGAACAAAGTGGGCTTCGCCCACACCCAATATCGGTACTCACAGCTGCAAAACATCAAATTCTTGTATTTATTTTATGTTTCGCGGCAGTAAGCTGCTAAAGGAGCGTTCCAAATGACAGGAACTGAAATGATAAAAACCAAGATCCTTGAAGATGCCCGTAAAAGGGCGTCTGAAGCTGAAGAGCAAGCCAGACGCGAAGCTCAGGAAATTCTCGACAAGGCAGCCTCCGAGGCCGGACAGAAAAGGGCGGAAATATTGAAAAAAGCGGACAGCGACAGCCAGGAGATTTACAGGCGTCTATTGTCCACCGCAGCCCTGGAAGGCCGTAAGGAGCTGCTCAGGGCGAAGCAGGATATGATCGAGGCGACTTTCCAGCGTGCGCTTGAAAAGGTTGCAAGCCTTCCGGACCTTGAATATGAAAGGCTGATGGAAGACATGGTTGTGAAGGCTGCGACAGGCGGTAGCGACGAGCTGCTTCTTACCACGAAGGATGCCCAACGCCTGGGCAATGAATTCCTGAACAAGGTCAACAAGCGTCTGCAAGCAGCTGGAATGAACGGAAACATCGTCCTGTCAAAAGATAACATTCGTGCTTCAGGCGGTTTCATCCTCAGAACCGGAGATATCGAGATAAACAGTACCCTCGAGATCGTTTCCGAAATGTTAAGGCCTGAGTTGGAAAATGAAGTGGTAAAAATTCTTTTTGGAACCTGAGGGAGAACGAGGGATGGCAATGTTGAAGGTAAACCAGGATGAATATGCATACTCTAGCGCACGCATCCGGGCAAAGGAGCTCAAGCTTTTAGACAGTGGCAGGTTTGAAAGAATGCTTGAAGCCGCTACGCCTGAAGAGGCTTATAAATTGCTGACCGAGGCGGAATATGGTGTCGGAACGGAAAGTGCGGGTAATGTTTTTTCCTTTGAAACGCTGCTTGGCGAAGAAATGAAAAAAACCTATGATTTCCTTCTGGAGGTTGCCCCGCAGGTTGAGGTAGTCCAAGCCTTTCAAAGGCGACATGATTATTTTAACGTAAAGGTTCTGCTGAAGGCTGAGTTTTCAGATCAGGAGCAGTCATCCATTCTGATGGATACGGGTACCTTCAGCAAGGATACGATCCGAAACATGATGCGTGAGCGGGAATATAAAGAAATGACCCCCATCATGCGCCAGGCAGTTGCGGATGTTTATGATGCATTTTCTCGCACCAGGGATCCGCAGACGGTCGATTTATTGTTGGATAAAGCTGCTTACGAACAGTTTACCGCGGATCTCAATGCCATTGACAACGAGTTTCTGCATGAACTTGCCAGGATGACGGTGGATATTACAAACATCAAGATGTTTATCCGTGCACGTGCCATCAACAAGGCATGGGATTTTATGAAGAAACTGCAGCTGGGCGGCGGAGAAATACCCGAAAGCGTTTATTTCACAAATAGTGACAAGGATGTTGACAGCTTTGTGAATGACCTTAAACAAACAAAGTACGCCGAACCCGTTCGCAAAGGCTGGGAGCTTTATAAATCAAAGAAAAACATCTCTGCGGTGGAGAAGCTTCTGGATGACTATTTTATGGAATTTATCCGCAGGGCAAAGCTGATCACGATGGGGGTGGAGCCCTTTATCGCCTGGCTTTTTGCGAAGGAAGCCGAGATCAGGAACGCCCGGATCATCATGACGGGAAAGATCAATGGTCTGGCCAATGATCTTATCCGTGAAAGGTTGCGTTTGGTTTATGTATAAAATTGGTGTCATCGGAGAAAAGGATGCGGTATTGGGCTTTAAGGTGCTCGGCTTTTCAGTGTTCCCGGTAGAGAACAGGGAGCAGGCTGCAAAAACATTGCAGGAATTAGCCCGGGACAGGTATGCCGTTATCTATATCACAGAGCAAACGGCAGCCGGCATTAAGAATGAGATCGACCAATACCGGGAAGAGCGGTTCCCAGCGGTCATCCCCATTCCTGGCATTCAGGGAAGCCTGGGGATCGGAATGCAGGGCGTTAAAAGGTGTGTGGAAAAGGCCGTTGGTGCAGACATTTTGTTCAGGGATGAATGATTTTGTTCGTCCGACAGGAACCGCCATCTTTAAATACTGACCATTATCTGAACGGGGAAATACCAGATGAACAGACAAAATGAAGCCATTCCAGCTGGAATGGGAATGCCATAAAGCCAACAGCAAAAAACAAAGTACCGTGAATATGAAGAAGTGAATTCTGTATAAAGGGCAGCCATTACAGCCGGTACTGAAAGAGAGGGATAGGTTTGAGCCAGGGAAGAATAGTGAAGGTATCAGGGCCGCTGGTCATTGCCGAGGGGATGAGAAACACCAATATGTTTGATGTGGTTCGTGTCAGCGAACATATGCTCATCGGTGAAATCCTTGAAATCCACGGTGACAGGGCATCCATACAGGTATATGAAGAGACCTCCGGGCTGGGTCCGGGAGGGCCGGTGATCACCACAGGCGCACCGTTGAGTGTGGAATTGGGGCCTGGGCTTTTGGAAAATATGTTTGATGGTATTCAACGTCCGCTGGAGGCCATGCGCCAACAGGCAGGAAGTAATATCACCCGGGGTATCAACATTTCAGCATTGGATCATGATAAAAAGTGGGCGTTTAAACCTGTCGCAGCAAAGGGTGGGCATGTGATTGCAGGCGATATCATCGGTACGGTTCAGGAAAACGTCACCTTTGAACACCGTATCATGGTTCCCTATGGTGTTGAAGGGACGATAGATTCCATTGAAGAAGGCGAATTTACAATCGATCAAACAGTTGCCGTTGTGAAAAAACCCGACGGCAGTTCGGTGAACCTTACAATGCTGCAAACCTGGCCTGTTCGTAGAGAAAGGCCCTATAAAGAAAAATTGCCTCCTGATGAGCCGATGGTTACCGGACAAAGAATTATTGATACACTGTTCCCTATTGCAAAAGGCGGCGTAGCAGCCATTCCAGGGCCTTTCGGAAGCGGAAAAACAGTTGTGCAGCATCAGCTGGCAAAATGGGCCGATGCTGACCTGGTGGTCTATATCGGATGCGGTGAGCGCGGAAACGAAATGACAGACGTTTTGATGGAATTTCCCGAGCTGAAGGATCCTAAAACCGGTGAATCCCTCATGAAAAGAACGGTTCTGATTGCCAATACGTCGGATATGCCTGTTGCAGCCCGTGAAGCTTCCATTTATACCGGTATTACCATTGCCGAATACTTCCGTGACATGGGCTATTCAGTAGCTTTGATGGCTGACTCAACCTCACGGTGGGCAGAAGCCCTGCGTGAAATGTCCGGCCGTCTTGAAGAAATGCCTGGTGAAGAAGGCTATCCAGCATATCTTTCCTCCCGTCTGGCACAGTTTTACGAACGCGCCGGAAAGGTTGTTACAGTCGGTTCCGAAGGCCGCATTGGT
>JAGOJH010000147.1 GCA_017995215.1 Thermoclostridium sp. | reverse complement strand
CGCATCCTGTCGTTTTCATATTCAACGCGGATGGGATCCCCGGTGCCAGCCCGGACCATATGCATCACATACGGGTTTACATTTTTGCCGGTGCCTCTTCTTTTAGAGATAAAAACGGCATGCTCCGGGATATATTCGCTTTCGATAAACAACTTGTTAAAGGCAGGATGGCTTGCTTCGGCCATATAGCTGTCGGCTACAGTTTCAAGATAACTGGTGAGCTCGACCTGCTTTTTTTCGATGCCATAGTTTTTCAGCGTTACTTTGCGGATCTCCAGATCATGAATTGGGGACAGGGTGACTGTAGTACAGGTGGACAAGTCTCCATCTGTTCTTTTAAACTCTGCCTGGTGATGAGAAAATACAACCCTGTAATCATCCGCTTCAACCTTTGTCGGGTTGTATGCGGTGCTCCAGAATCGCTTCTGCTGAATATCCCGTATGTAAATGTAAAGCCCTGTTTGAGAATAAATGTCCGGCCTGTACCGGTTGACAATCATATTGCCACAACGGCTGCAACCATCGCCATCAGAGGTTATCAGCGTGCAATAGTTTCCATTGGAGAAATAGCCCACCGACGGAATTGATGGTGCCACAGCAAGAATATGCCTGTCAGTAAGAGTTTCATCTTCATAAAGGGTCTTTTTCCGTATGTCCACGGTATAGCCTTTTTTAGATATGGAAACAAACCAGGTTTGGCGTTTTTCCTCCAGCAGCGTTTCTGCAGCCTTTACCGTAGGCTCCGCATGAAAACGACGCCTCATAATTCCATCGTTGAGGTAATTGTTGATGGCAACAAGGCTCATTCCATGGTGGTGCGCCATATAGGACCGGACTATGCAATAGCTGGTCATATGAACCGGGTCTGGTGCATTGAAATCCATTGCTTCGAAAAAGCCATACTCCCCATAGGCCTGCAGCTCTTTCATTTTTTCCAGGTTATCCAGGGCTTTGTCCGGAGCATACTCAAGGGCGAGCATACAGGCATAGGGAGCAACAACCATTGGAGGTGAGTACGACGGCTGAAGGCGCAGCTTTGGCACACCAAAGGCCATATATTGATAATTGGAATTTACATCGAAGCGATGATACTGAGACTCGGAAATACCCCAGGGAATGCCTGTGCTTTGCGCATACCGCATTTGTTGAATCACCGCAGCCCTTGACGAGTCGGAGAAAACAGAGCCCTCGTATTCCTTCACAAGAAGATTGGGCATGAGGTATTCAAACATGGTTCCGCTCCAGGAAACGTGCGCGGGGATTCCCTGAATCATCGTCAGAGGTCTGCCAAGTTTTTGCCAGTGCTTCACCGGCACCTCACCCCGTGCGATGGCGATATAGCTGGTGAGCATTGCTTCGGAGGCGACAAGATCATAACAGCCCTCGTCGGCCAGCTGCGCCGACACATTGTATCCGATATGAAACAGCATCCTTTTTTTATTGTACAGGCGGGTAAAATCTACATTTTTCAGCATGTTGTCGATGGTTCCGCAAAGCCCTGTGATTCTTTCCTGCATATCAGCAGCCGCCTGATTGCCTTTCCCGGCAAGAGAAGACAAGGTGATATTGTCAACTAAACCATATCCCTGAAGCTCAAAGCTTGCAACCTCTTGCCCAAACAGTTCAATCAGCCTTGATAGCTCTTGTTTTGCGTGGTCATCCCTGACTTCGTGATGTATTGTATTGTGTATTTGTGTGAGAACGTTTAAAAGGTCCCCGACCGTTTCCTGGTGGCACCCGGGAAATTCAATGCCGGCATCACCGGCCAGCCTGGTTAATTCAGAAAACAGGGCACTGCTTAGAATACGGGTGCTCATTTGCTCGAGCAGCCCGTTTTTTACAGCGATCATGGCGGCATAAAAGTTTCCGCTGTCGACTGTGGATATGTAGCGTGGATGCAGCACTTCGAGAGTGCTGATGTCATACCAGTTGTAAAGGTGCCCCTGCCACTTTTGAAGAACATTGACAGTGTATAAAAGGTTTTCTGTATAATCCAGCGTTGAACTGAGCGTTTCAAAGCCGAAGTCCCGGGCTGTCAGTATGGACAGGAACTGAAGCCCTATGTTTGTGGGCGATGTCTTTGTGGTAACCTTAACAGAGCCCGAGGCCTGATAGTTGTCCGGGCAAAGCCAGTTGTTCTCCCTTGTGCCAAACGTTCTGACAAACTTCCACATTCTGCATGCGGTTTCTTGCAGAAGACCGTTCCTGTCCAGACGGGCCTTGTCTACAACAGGGCTGCTCTTACTGATAGCGAATGCAGTAAAGAAGGTTGTTCCCCAAAAGGCAGCCAGGGTGCCGCACATTGCGACCAACAGTATATTTCTGCTTGAAAATGACGACGCAAGGACCAACAGAAGGAAAAAGATCAGACCGGAGGGGCCCAGGGCTTTAAAATACCCCTTTAATGTATTTTGGGTGGTTTTTTCAACGTTCTCTGCAGCATTCCACATTAACAGATGTTTTTTACTGAAAATGATGCGATAGAGTGTGGTTGCTATTGCATCTGCGGCGTTGAACGCAGCTGTAGGGATAAATATTATATCCAGGAAAGCTTTCAGCACCACATAACTGGTTTCCACAATAAACCTGGAATGAACCAGAGCAAGCCGAGGTCTCCTAAGCTTGTGGAGAAGAAGACCCAGGAAAAGCATGACCATATCAAAACCGAACAGGAACAATACTACGGGGATCCAAAGCCAGTAGATTGCCGGTGTCAGCACAATATTCAGCATAATGAACAAGGCTTTGCTGATGGGTACCAGGCTGGCGATCAGATTATCGCCAATCTTCCACTTTGACAAAGGGCTGAGCTTCTTTTTGAAAAGCCATGGCAGGAGCTGCCAGTCACCTCTTATCCAGCGGTGCTCGCGTTTTACGTAGGAGATGTAGCTGCCCGGAAAGCTTTCCACAATGTTGATGCCGCTTGCAAAGGCTGTACGGGCATAACAGCTTTCCAGCAGATCATGGCTGAGAACGCTGTTTTCAGGTATTTGCCGGTGAAGCAGCTGATGAAAAGCTTTTACGTTATAGATGCCTTTCCCGACAAAGGAGCCTTCCTGAAACAGATCCTGATAAATATCAGAGACCACCACAGAGTAATTGGCCAACCCGGAGCTGCCTCCGAACACTTTCGGGAACAGCGCGGAGCTTTTCTCATAGATATGGTTCCTGACAATAGGCTGGATGATCGCGTAGCCTTCGGTGACCTTCTTTTTCACAGGATCGATATAAGCGCGGTTGAGAGGATGGTCTATCATACCAACCAGCTTGACCGCATTGTCCTTGATCAGATCCGAATCGGCATCGAGTGTAATGACATATTGGATTGTACTCAACAGCTCCCTGTCGCAAAACAATGTGGTAAAGGTCGTGTCTTCAACACTTGCGCCGTTTAGAAGCGCATTAAACTCCTCGAGCTTTCCTCTTTTTCTTTCCCAGCACAAATAGCATTCTTCGGATTTGTTCCAAAGGCGCTTGCGAATAAACAGTGAAAACCGTTTATTTGTGGAGGGGTATTTTCTATTCAGCTGCTCCATACGGGCGATCAGTGCGTCCCGGATCTGGTTGTCTGAAGGGATTTCCATACTCTGTGCATCCGCAAAATCCACCAGCAGTGCAAAATAGAGGTTAGGCTGGTTGTTGGCCAGGTAATGCTTGTGCAACCTTTCTATATACGCAAGCCCTTGCTCCTCACTTGACAGAATGACCGGCATGACCAGAAAGGTTCTGGCGCTGTCCGGAATTTCCTCGGAATAATCCATCAAGGGAAGCCTTTGAATGGGAACGAGTTCTTTCATGATGCTGTTGGAAATTCTGCGTGAAGCAGTGAATATAAGCGGTGCAGAAATGATTAGCATGATAATACAGCGCCAGGGTTCATCCTTATAGCCTGCCAAATGAAACGCATTTAGAAGTAAGAATACCAACCCTGCCATGAAGAACACATGCATCAAACAGTACAGAACACCGTGAAAACGCTTGATATGCTTTGCAAGCGCCGAAACACGCCGGTTTAAAACCCTGGCCTTTAAAATGGAATACCCTCTTTCAAAAAGGTAGGCACCCACATGGTGGGGACAATAGATATCCTCAATTCCTGCCCTGGCAAGTTCCAGACATTCCTGCGCTACATTTGTTTCAGCAAGCCCGTCCCGTATGGCAAGCCTTTCGACGATGGAGCGGTATAAACCCCTGCTGCTGCTGTCCATCCTGGGATACACACCCTGGGGATCCTTTGAAAGAATCTGTTCTGTAACGGAAAGCGTTTCAATGAGTTCCTCTTCATTGATTTGGTTTAATTCCCTCAAGCTGGTGATGGGTGTACGAATGCACGATTCCAGCAGGGTTTCCTTTTTACCTTCTTCCTTAAAGAGTTTTACGGAAGTCAGGTCTCTGCTGCTGCCCAGATGGCTTGAAATATACCTTTCTATATCTTTATCATCTACGGACATGTTTTTTAACAGATAGATTACATGGGAATGAAATGCAATATCCTCACCAATATTGTCCAGCTTTTCACAAAGGGGCGCAATATCGAGGAAGCTATCTTTTTCAACAAGTTTATCCCTGACAAAATTCTCGGCCTGCGTTTTGGTATGAATGGCATGGAGGATTTCCTTTGACACTTCAATAATCCACTCGAGCAGACATAGTCCAAGCATTTCAGGCAGCACGGCCAACTCTCTTTCAGTCAGCGGACATTCTCTCTGATATGCTTGAATCATTAGATAAATGTTGTTCTCATGAAGATAACCTCCCGTGATTTCAACCATTTTTTTCGCGATGATATAGATCCTGGGATAACCATGATGTTCGGTGAATTTGAGGACGGGCATGGACAGATAATTCGTTCCTGTGGTCTTCACCTTTTTAATTTCACGATACAACATTTGAAAATTATCAAACAGCCATCGGGCTGACGGAATGAGCGAAATCACATCGGAGGTAGCCTCGGATATTTCGGAACGGATTCTGTTGATTCTTTTATATGCGATTTGATTATAATTTCCTACGATGAAATTGGTTTTTCCCCACTTTACATTTTTATGGCTGCGAGACAACTCAGCCATCTGAAGCTCCCACTCTTTCGGACCGAGGCCCTCTTGCCCGGTACCCCATCCCTTGAACGGACGCAGTTTTCTCCAGTTGAATAATAATAAAATCACAACAATTAAAGAGAAGGCAACCAAAACAATTGCTGCCGGTACAAGAAGGGAACCTTGTAGAAATATAGAAGCATAGACTCCGGTTGTAAACATCTTACACCTCCGGTTGCTTAGTTGATAATTCTGCAAGATAACGTTGGCGGCAAACATTCAGGCCATGCAATAAGCGTAAATAATGGGATAAACAAAAGTATTTTTCTCTCGGGTATGGATGAAAGATTAAATAGATTCACCTGATAAAATCAGTTTTTATGAAGCACCATGCTTCTAAAACATAAAAATTATGATCTTTGACACTTGAATATGTGAGTTCCCAGGCTTTATTCCCCGTATTAGGGCATCAATTTAGC
>JAGOJH010000146.1 GCA_017995215.1 Thermoclostridium sp. | reverse complement strand
AATTATGCAGGTATACCGAAACAAGCTTTGCGCAAAACCCAGCCTTGCGCAGCCGCATACAAACCATTTCGCACAATGACAGCAGAACCTTCCGGGCTTCGGCCAGGGTATCCACATCAAAGGGAATGGTGGTGGAATTGCCGATGCCCTTGATGGGCGGACGGGCATCTTGCGCAACTGGGCTGTTTTCAATGCCATTGGCGTAATCCTGGATCAATTTGCCCCAGCTTTTCAGGGAGTACTTCAACAGCTCGGGATCAGCTTTCGCCAAATCGCCTATTGTGAAGATATTCAACCGATACAGCTTCGGGGCGGTAGCCCGCCCCACCATGAATAGCTCACTCACCCGCAGAGGCCACATTTTTTCCGGGATCTCATCGGGGAAAAGTGTATGTACCATGTCTGGTTTCTTAAGCTCTCCTGCCATTTTCGCCAGGAGCTTGTTGCTGGAAATGCCTACATTTACGGTAAAGCCAAGCTCATCCTTTATTCTGTTCTTCAGCCGGTTGGCGGCCTCGACAGCATCGCCATGGACAGCTTCCATCCCTGTATAATCCAGGAAGGCTTCATCAATACTGTAAACCTGAATTTTTGGAGAAAAATCATGAAGAATACTCAGCATGGCATTGTGACACATCATATACAGATGATATCGTGCCGGTGCCACAACCAGCTTCGGGCACTTCTGCCGGGCGGAGAACAGAGTTTCGCCTGTGTGAATGCCACACTTTTTTGCCGGAATGCTTTTGGCCAGCACAATGCCGTGCCGACTTTCCTCATCACCACCAACGACGGATGGAATATCGCGAAGATCAACCGCAGCACCGCGTTGCAGGCGGTATACTGCTTCCCAGCTTAAATACGCGCTGTTTGCATCAATATGCATGATGATTTTGTCCATAAAAGCGGTCCCCCCCTCTCATTCTAAAACGGAACATGTGTTCTTGTAAAGAGGGATGATTTGGAATATGGAACCCATCCTGAGCGCAGCGGAGGATCTATTCAGAAGTAACCCGAGATCCTTCACTTCGTTCAGCAGGCTACGTCTGGTTCATAAGTCGCTTCAAGAGGTATGTGTTTCATTCTGAACGTAGTGATGTCATCCCGATCGCAGCGATGTCATTCTGCTGGGTGAACATACCTGTAAGGAGTGGCTTATTTTCATTGATAAATCCCCGGCAGGATGTTAAACTATTGACGTTATAAACTTATGTTTTCGTGGATGAATGATGAGCAGGGAGCAGATGCATGTGAATAAAAGGGTGCAAGCCAAACGCTTTTTTACGGGCGATATTGTGGTATTTATAACAATTCTGCTTCTTGCTGTCGGTTCCTTCTTGCTGATCAACATCAGGCCATCCGATGGAAAGCTGCTGGCTGTCATCACGCAAAACGGCACTGAACGTTACAGAATTGCTCTTGAAGAAGTGACAGACAAAATAGAGATTGAAATAGATGGAAGTTATGACGAGCTTCTCGTTGCTGAAAATGGCAGAATCCGTTTTGAACGGGCAGACTGTCCCGATCAAATCTGTGTAAACACCGGATGGATATCGCGCTCGGGGCAGGTGGCCGTATGCGTTCCGGCTGGTGTGATTGTGAAAATCATCGGATATAGCGATGAAGAAGAGGAAATAGATATTTTCCTTCAGTGAGGGGCTATGAAGAGGCTTGCAACAAACGGAATATTTATTGCTTTGGCGTTAATCCTTTCCTGGTTGGAAAGGTTTATCCCTATTGAATTGATTATTCCTGTTCCGGGAATCAAACTGGGGTTAGCTAATATTGTAACCATTGTTGCCTTGATTTTGCTTGATGTGAAATCGGCGGTGATCATCACGGTGTTAAGATGTGTACTGGCCAATATGCTGTTTGGAACACCAATGTCAATGATCATTGCTCTTTCGGGGGCAACCCTTGCTTTATTGGTCATGACCGTGTTGAAAACCGGATACAACCGTTCGTTTTCTGTGACAGGAATAAGCGCTGGCGGTGCTGCAGCCCACAATATTGGTCAACTGACGGCAGCAGCCCTGATCATGAAAAGCACGACGGTGTTTTACTACCTACCTTTTTTGCTGCTAGCGTCCATGCTTACCGGCTTTATCACGGGCATTGTTGCCCAAAGCATCATCCAGCGACTGGAGACTTTTAAGCTGAAAACTAATTTTTAGCGCAGCTTTTCCACCGCGTTTTGATGCTTGCCTGCACAGCAGGCTGCCGAAGGCGGTGTGATATCACCTCAGCATGTCGGTACCAGTGTCTCAAAGCAAATTTTTAGTGTATAACATTTTTTTCAGGATTCGTTTCAGAACAGAAAGTGTGGGTATAATTATTTTGTAACTGAATTGGTGCTTTCAAGCCGTATACCAAACAATACCGGTATGTTTAGAAATATATACCATGGAACAAAATGGGGTGGATTTATGACAGGGAAGAAAATAGTTATAGTAGGGGCAGGTTACGGTGGTATAAAAGCCGCCCTGGTTCTGAACAGGCGAAAAAAGAAAGAAAATTTGGAAATCACCATTATTGATCGGCATGACTACCATACGCTTTTAACCGAACTTCATGAGGTGGCCGGCAACAGGGTGTCGGAAGACGCTGTAAAAATTCCGCTGAAGGATATTTTCCGCTATACCGGTGTGAAGGTTGTCACGGATGAAATAAAGACCTTTGATTTTAAGAACAACAAGGTCATTTCGGAAAATCACGAGTATCCTTACGATTACCTGGTGGTGGGGACGGGAAGCAAGCCGAACTTTTATGGCGTTCCGGCGCAGTCCGCTTATACCCTGTGGTCCTTTGAAGATGCGATTAAAATTCGGGAGCACATTAAAGACTGCTTTGAAAAGGCGGTTGGGCAAAAGAATGAAGCAGAGCTTTCAAAGCTGCTGACATTTGTTGTGGCAGGTGCGGGCTTTACCGGTGTGGAAATGATCGGCGAGCTTGCCCATTGGACACGGGATATGGCCCGCGAACATGGAATCGACAGGAAGAAGGTGCGCCTGATCCTGGTAGATCTGCTCCCCAGAGTTTTAAACACTTTGAATGAAAAAATTTCTGTGAAAGCCCAGCGCTATATGGAGAAAAAGCTTGGTATTGAGCTGATGCTGAAAACCACTATCAAGGAAATCACACCGGATGGGTTCTCTACCGGAGAAAGCTTCATTCCTTCTAAAACAGTGATTTGGGCAGCCGGCATTACCGCAGGGGATTCAGCAGGCAATATGCCTGTTGAAAAAACAGCCCGTTCCAAACGCGTTTGTGTAGATGAATATTGTAGAGCAGAGTATAAAAATGTATATGCAGTCGGAGATATCTGCGGTCTTATCAATAAGGACGGCAAAGAATATCCTGCTATGGTGGAAACAGCACTGTATTCCGCAGAGGGGGCAGCAAAAAACATTCTCAACGATATTCGGCAAAAGGAGCCTGAAAAGGTTGAGTTCAAGCTTCACGGCAGCATGGTCTGCATCGGAAATTTCTATGGGGTTTCCGAGATCATGGGAAAATCCCTGCCGATTTTGATCTCCATGCTCATGAAATACCTGGTGAACATGCATTATCTGTATGAAATAGTGGGTTTCAGAGGTGTTGGCAGATATCTGTACCATGAATTCTACGAGCGAAAGCAAAGGAAGATCCTTCCCGAAAAGCACTGGTCAACCAGAATGCAAGCCTGGTGGCTGACGCCGCTGCGCATGTTCTTCGGGGTCATGTGGCTTTGGGAAGGCATTAAAAAGGTTACTGAGAACTGGTTAACGACTCCGAAGCTGGCATCCTTTTTGGGGATGAGCACCGACGGAATTTCTTCAGCCTCGCCAAGCGCAACCTATATTACCAGAATTGATGATATCTTCAGTCTGGATATCAAGATCCTGCATTTCTTTTTAGGCAAAGAAAGCCGCCTGGTGGAAGGGAACACCATCTCCAGCGATATCTTTGCAAAGCTGGAAGTGCTTCATATTGGGGACTTCAACCTTGTGGACTGGTTCCTTAGAAATATCGTGCTGGCCAATGACGCCATCGCGATGATATTCCAGGTGCTTGTCGTTGTTTTGGAGATTGCGGTAGGCCTGATGCTGTTAGGCGGTGCGTTCAGCTTCATTGGTTCTGTCATTTCCTTCGGTCTGATGATGATGTTCATCACCTCCACGGGCTTGTATGAAAAGTCCTGGTGGATGATCTTCGCCTCCATCGCAACCATGGGCGGAGCAGGGCGAGCATTTGGTCTGGACTATTATCTGCAGCCCTGGCTGAACAATATGTGGAATAACTATAAACGAAACGGCAGGCTGAAGCTGTTTTTCAAAGGCGGACTGCATCGAAACAGAGAATAGGCATATTTTGATGAAAAGTTGAATAAAATATTGTTTATCTGTTTTTTGAACCCGAGTGGAGTGAAGGAGCTGGCAATTTGAACCGAAACAGGTTCTTCGCTTCGCTCCACTACAACACACGGCTCAACGGACAATATCATTGGACGAAATGTAACCCAATAGGGGATTACATAAAACAAAGAGAAGAAGGAGATGAAAATATGAGAAAACTCACAGCATTATTTGCAGTGATCGCCATCGTTCTTTCAATGGCACTTTTGGCAGGTTGCTCGGGGGGCGGCGGAGCAGTGAAGACTGGCCTGGGCACTGTCATTTCCATTGAAAAGTCAAAGGACGCGACCAGCGAAGCTGCCGGTGCGGCACAGGTTGATACAGTAATGGCGGCCGTATCGGTTGACGGCAGCGGAAAAATCGTCAGTGTCACCATCGACACCGCCCAAACAAAGGTTGCCTTTGACGCTGCTGGTAAAATCGCCACTGACAAGGCCGGGGATTTCAAAACCAAGGTTGAAATCGGTGATGCTTACGGCATGAAGAAGGCTTCCGGCATCGGCAAGGAATGGTATGAGCAGATTGCCGATTTGGAAAAGTGGATGGTTGGCAAGACCATCGAGCAGGTTAAGGGTATGAAGGTTAATGAAGCAGATGGCAAAGTCCTTACTGCAGAGACTGATCTTACCAGCAAAGTGACCGTTGATGTCAGCGATTATATTGCAGCAGTTGAAGAAGCTGTTAAGAACGCGAAGTAATGCACCCGAAGTTACTCCTAAAGAGAGTTGAACTTAGTGAGTAATAAAAGCATGTAAATGATCAATTGATTCTCACCGAGTGAGGATAATAGGGAAAGACTGCGAAGAAGGATAAAACCTTTTATGCAGTCTTTTACTTTTTTGATGAACCAAGGAATGCGTTGCTGTAAACCAATGAGCGTTCTTGTTTATAGCCAAAATGGTGAAAAATACGTTCCAGGAGTTTTGAGGAATTTCTTCCGATTTGAATTTTGACAGGCAAGCTTGCTGTTTCATACTAAATTTATGGTTGTTCGAGGTGAACCACTTTGTTATCGCAGATGAAATGGGAGGTATATATAAAGGGCACCTCTAAAAACGTCAAATTTCCTTTAGCATATCATACCCCCCCGAAAAATCAAGGGGATTTTGCAAAAAAATGTATGAATTTATCGTAGAATCATCAAAATATCTGTCTTAAACAGCC
>JAGOJH010000044.1 GCA_017995215.1 Thermoclostridium sp. | reverse complement strand
CTTAAAAATAGTGATATGAGGTTTGTTCAACAGTTCGGAAGCAACCAGTGAGAAAAACCAGTCCCGCCGCTCACCACCCGAAATATAGTCGATGGAACCCACCGGAATTGTTTCTTGAATGGTTTCCAGAAGCGTATCCATACAGCTTCTATAAATAGGATCCTGGCTGTAGTTTTCCATAACCTGCGCAGCTACGATTCCCGAGCACTGTTCCTTGTTTACAGCTGCAGCATCAATTATTTTCAGAAGGGCATTCGCCTTGTCTTCGCTGCCGTAAAGAAAGTGAGTGTTGATATAGTAAGGCCCGATTTTTCCTGATGTATACCAAAAAGGGCTGTCAGAGGGGCAAACCCGTATGGCCTTTGTCTGGAACAGAGCTTTTACAAGACTTTCAGTTATATTTCCCATAGAATCCTCCATCTTATGAATCACTTGTTTTGCAGATTGAACTTCTCCCGGTATTCAATAAACCATTGCTGGTTTTCAAAGGTGCTGGTGGCAGCATCCAGATGGGTTGCATCCCCTTCCAGTTCAATCTGAAACGTATCATTGTCCCTGGTGACAATGGTCACAGCAGTATTGTCATACCACGAAATCTTAACAATATCTTCAAGGGGCCATCCCTTGAACCAGCACATCAAAACCCGGATAACCGTACCGTGGGTAACGACGCAAATGTTTTTGCCCTCTTCTCTCTGAAAAATGTCTGCTATCGCAGATACAACCCTTTGCCTGAAGGATTCCATGCTTTCGCCCTCTGGCATCTGGTGCAGATGAGGTTTGGTTTCCCAGATGTGATATTCATTGGGGTACTTTGCGAGAAGATCATCCCAACGCATGCCTTCCCACATTCCTCCATTGATCTCCTTCAAATCCTCACGGGAAATGATGGGCAGGTGCTTCATCCTTGCGATATAGCCAGCTGTTTCCATCGTGCGTTTCAGTACGCTGCTGTAAATAACATCTATTGGCGTATCTCTCAGTTTTTCTGCAACCTGTTGTGCCTGAAGGTTTCCTCTGTCGGTGATTCCTTCATCGGTCCAGCCGTGAAACTCACGGATTCTGTTGCCGACGGCTTCCGCGTGGCGGACAATGACCATTTTGGTTTTCATCGATACTTCCTTTCGCAATCCAGTGTTATGAATAGCTTTGTCTGACTAAACGCTGTGCTAAAGGTCTTTGAGCATTGAAATAACACTCAGGGCTATGTCTGGGCAAATAGTTTATTTGGTTGAAAGATTTCCGGGGCAAGGCACCATGTTCAAGCAAATGGTTTGTATGGGGGCTCTTAAGCCTGCAATGCACCAACAAGCTCACTGACTTTATCAAACCCATATTTGTTCATATAGGCTTCGATTCCTTCAGCAGTCTCTACCCAAACACCGGGGTTTACAAACCCGGCAGTGCCTACCATGACTGCAGCAGCACCTGCCAGAAGGAATTCAATCGCATCATTTCCATTGGAAATACCTCCCATGCCAATGATAGGAATTTTAACCGCATTTGCCACCTGATATACCATCCGAACGGCGACAGGTTTTACTGCCGGTCCAGACAGTCCGCCCATGATGTTCGCAAGGATGGGTTTTCTTTTGTCGATATCGATGGCCATACCCAGCAGGGTATTGATCAAACTGACTGAATCTGCACCGGCTTCTTCAGCTGCTATTGCGTTTTGTGCAATATCTGTGACATTCGGAGTAAGCTTGACAATTAAAGGTTTTTTACAAACCTTGCGCACAGCAGCGGTTACCTGTGAAATACCCTTTGGGGTGCTGCCGAACAAAATACAGCCTTCCTTTACATTGGGGCAGGATACATTCAGTTCAATGGCATCAATATCCGCTTCAGACAGGATCTCTGCCATACGGCAATACTCTTCAATGGTATTCCCGGCGACATTGGCGATAATTGCTGCATCATGCTTTCTTAAAAACGGAATTTCATCATGGATAAAGGCATGAACCCCCGGATTCTGCAGCCCTACGCTGTTCAGGATTCCACCGGGTGTTTCAGCAATTCTGGGCGGTGCGTTACCTTTTCTTGGTTCGAGGGTTAACCCTTTCACCGAGATCCCTCCCAGGCGGTTCAGGTCAAAGTAATTGCCATACTCACGGCCAAAGCCGAAGGTGCCCGATGCGGCGATAACCGGGTTTTTCATTTTCAAACCGGCAATATTCACTGATAAATCCAAGCACAGTTCCTCCTTAACAATACTCAGGGTTGATGGTTTCCGGTATATAGCCCGAAAACGTTCCCATAACCCTTTGGGGTAAGGTTCCGGGATTGTGTAAGTGTTTCTTTTACATGGATCCGGGCCTCTTCCCTCTGATCACGCGTTCGGCGGGAAAAACCGGGCCATCCTTGCAAACATGGGCATAATGGTAGTCGTCTGCGTCGTTCACCTTGCAGGCACAAACCAAACAGGCTCCGATGCCGCAGCCCATACGCTGTTCCATGGATACCTCGCAGAAAATTCCCTTATCAACACACAGCCCTCCGACGATATTCATCATCGGCTCGGGGCCGCAGGTATATACACGATCCGGTCTTGCCTGTTCCAGCCATTTTTGAAATGGTGCGGTGATTAAGCCGTTTATCCCGTCGCTTCCGTCATCGGTAGCTATTACAAGCTTACTGGAAGCCTTCTCGAATTCTTCCCCTAAGACAATGGCTTGTTTCGTGCGAAACCCCAGAAAAGCTGTTTTCTCAGCACATTGGCTTTCGCGCAGCAGGAACAGCAGTGGGAAAATGCCTATGCCTCCGCCCACAACCGCAATCTTTTCTCCCTTTTGCGGAAGGGTAAAGCCCTTGCCAAGAGGACCCATAGCGTCCAGTGTGTCCCCTTCGCTCAAGGAACACAGCAGGTTGGTTCCCCTGCCTCGGTTCATATATACAATATCAAAGGTATGGTGATCCTGATCAACCTTGCAAATACTGATGGGGCGCCTTAAATACGCATCAAGCCCGGTGCTGCACCGGATATTCACAAACTGGCCCGGAACGGCTTGTTCGGATATTTTTTCCGACTGAAGGCGCAGCAGATAAATGTCATCAGCCAGTCTTTCAATTTTCGAAATGGTGGTATCGAAATTCATCCAAAATCCTCCACATGTCAAGTATTCATTCACTTCGGACTGATTGGGGACACCAATCATTTCCTGAGCGCATTATAACATACCCGTCAGTTCTACCGCAAGCATTCACAGACCCCGCTCATGGTTATATGCTACTACCTTTAAACAATAACCTCAGCACAACAAGCCACCTTTCAGTTTTTCAATCAGGCAGGCAATGCTGCGCTCCTCCAAATCCATAAAAAAGCTTCTTTCCAGGATCATGCTCAAATCATGAGCATCTGAACTGGTAAGAAACCTTCTATCCATATACTCCGGGTGATCCTGAACAAAGCGTTCCCTGGTGGTGTATCTGGACACTTCCAGTGTATTCAGCCCCAAATCTGCGGGAACTGATCCAAGGTTTGAGAGGATACTGTAGGATTCTCTGTCCACATGGGCGGGAACAGGCACCCCCCCTAAACCACGAACCAATTCTACGGCCTGGTACAAATCCAGGGTGGTGGAGGCTGTCAGCAAAAAATCAATTTTTTCCACGGGCTCATCCTGGACGTCCACAACCCATTGGGGTCCGAAAATATCTTCCCGGTTGGGAATGTACTGATAATACTGGTTTAATTCAGATTGCAGCTGTTCAATGGAACTGATGGTTGGAAAGTAACAAAGAAGATGGATTTCCTCACTGGTTTCCAGCTCGATGCCAGGAAGAAGAAGAATGCCCTGTGACACCGCAAGCTGTGAAATAACCTTTATATTTCCAGTGTGGTTATGGTCGCAGACAGCAATCACATCCAACCCCTTCAGCTTGCTCATCAGCACAATATTGTTTGGGGTCATGTCACTGCTTGCGCATGGTGACAAGCACGAATGGATATGCAGATCTGCTGCGGCTTTTATCATGGCAGCCTGCCGCCTGATTGTAAAAAGTAGCGGATGGCTATCTCATAACTGTCGTGAGGTGCCTGAATAAGCACAATCCCCTGGTCTTCAGCACGTTTTATTGTGGTCTCCTCAACCGGGATTGACTCGGGAATGACAACACAGGCTGCGTTTGTTAATGATGCCACAGCAACAATATTGATATTCGTGTGTACCGTGATCCAAAGGTTTCTATCCTTCACACCCGCCATAGCCATGCTGAGCAGATCGCATATATACACACCTGAGATGCTTATTTCTGCAGCAAGGTTCGCACTGCTTAACAGATTATATCCGTTTTCCCGTGCAAATTCCAGAACGGTCATTGGCTTTTTCCTCCTGCTTAAAATGGGCTGCGCCCACAAAAAAATAGCGGAACCTTATTGCTGCAAAACATCAAGTTAAAACATGAATTTATGTTTTGCTACAATAAGTTTTATGGATTTTCTTTTGCATGCTGCTCCAACGCTTTCATCTGTTTTGAAAGGCTTGAGACCTTTTCTCTTAGCTTGAAAATACAGTCGGTTTCACAGGCCAGCCCGCGGACAATGTCCTCTGAGAGCGCCTGGCAGCTGGGTGCGCCGCATGCCCCGCAATCCAGCCCGGGAAGGCCTTCATTAATCTCCTGCATTTTTTGCATTTTTTTCATGGCCTTCACCATATCGTCATCCAGCTTTAAGATGGGTTTATACTCCACGTCCTCGGTCCAAAGCAGATCCTCATAGTCTCTTGAGCTGTTGACCCCGGAGAAATCCTGCTGCTTTGCCTTTTTAATCTGCCATTTCAAGTTGGTCCTTGCCACAAACGGGTTCACTACCGTTAAAGGCCCGCCAAGGCAGCCTTCGGTACAGGAGAGGCATTCAACAAACTCGACACCCTCCAGGCGGTCCTCCACAATTTCCTCAAGAATTTTTATGACCTGGTGAATACCATGCACGGCAAGATACTGCTCATTGCGCAGCGCATAGCTTTCACCGCCCGAACGCGCCCACCCCACGCCATCAAAACCGGAGCAGACAAGATCGCTTTCAATGTCTTCAGGGATTTTACCCATTTTGTCCAGTAACGGGATATGGATATCCTTCATAGCCAGCACACCGTTGACGCTGGATTCCTTTTTCTCATAAGGAGCCTTGACACTGGTAACCTTTGCAGCGCAGGGTGAAATAAAGAAAACACCGATCTGCTCAACAGGAATGCCCTTCTCTTTACACACGGTGTCCTTGGCGATTCTTGCCGCCAGCTCCATGGGAGATTCAATTTTTAACAAATTGGGAATCAGGTTTGGAAAACGGACCTGAACCAGGCGCACCACAGCGGGGCATGCGGAAGAAATGACGGGCTTCTTTAATCCTCCCGTTTCCAGCAGGATTCGGGTTGCATCTGAAACTATCTCGGCTGCCTGGGAAACCTCGAGCACCCAATCAAAGCCAAGCTTAATCAGCCCCTGTAAAATCCTGTCCCTTGAATAGTCACGGCTGAATTGCCCATAAAGCGAAGGGGCAGGAATTGCAACCTTGTACCGATATTCCTGGATGACTGAAAATGGGTCCGTAACCGCTTTTTTTGCGTGGTACGGACATACTTTTATACATTCACCGCAGTCAATACAACGTTCCCTGATGATGATCGCTTTGCCGTTTCTTACCCGAATGGCTTCGGTAGGACAGTGTTTGATACAGTTTGTGCATCCTCTGCATTTATCTTCATCCAGCGTTACTGAATGGAAATACTTTGTCATGGCCTAACCCTTCCCTGCTGGGAGACCGCCGTAAAAGCATATGGAATGATAAGGAATGGAACTTCCACGGTCTGGAACCCGCATGATTACGTTAAATATACCTGGAGCCGGCTGCCTGTTAACGATTGAACAGGGCTGTCAGTGCAGATACATGGTGATATACACCTTTGTGCCCTTTCCAGGAACGCTTTCCAGAACGAATTCATCCGCATGCTTTTTGATATTGGATAAACCCATTCCCGCGCCAAAACCCATTTCACGAATAGTGTCCGGTGCAGTGGAATAACCTTCCTGCATGGCCAATTCAATATTCTCTATGCCAGGCCCTTCATCATAGATGAGGATGACAATTTTCTCCTCAAATATTTCTACCAGAGCCTTTCCCCCATTTCCATGAATGACGGCATTAATTTCTGCTTCATACATGGCAATGGAGGTACGTTTTATGATTTGAGGCTGTACACCCAGTTGATTCAGCAGTTTTCGTACACTGCTGGATGCTTCGCCTGCAACGGAGAAATCATTTGCCGGAATAACATACTCTTTTTTGATAAGGCTACTCACAGTTTGCGCCTCTCCCCTTTATTCCTGCCTGGAATAAAACCCCGCATGCAATAAACATGGGCAAATCGGTTGATAAAAGCACGATGCCCTTTTCTTCCGCCAGTTCACACATGGCGCTGTTTGGCTTTTTCCCGCGCACAAAAAGGATCGCCTGAATATCCATCATCTCGGCTGTTCGTACCACCTGAGGGTTGATTAGGCCTGTGAGCAGCAGTGCATTCTCTTTGGAAAATGCCATCACATCGCTCATTAAATCTGCTCCGCATGCGGATTTCACGATGATATCGTTTTTATTCACGCAGGTATGTACCTCTGCGTTCATTAAGCTTGCAATTTCAGTAAGTACCATACTTCACCTCATTTCACCAGTAACCCCATTATAACACCGGAAAACCGCGTATGCAATTGCATGAAAAAGCACCTGTTCACCTGCATCGCTTTTATTCATAGGTAAACAGGTGAAGGATCTTCGCATTACGATTGGTAAGATCTTTCGCTGTGCTCAGGATGACATCGCTTCGCTTAGGATAAAAAACATATCTCTGAATCGTAACCTTGCATTTGATTTACAAAAGCCACCCGGTGGGTGGCCTTTGGCTTCAATCATTCTTTGCTGTTGAGGTACTGGTTCAAATCACTGACAAGCTTTTTCGAATCAATGCCGTGAACAGCGCAGGCATCACGCAGACTCTCACCTGAAGCGGATGGACAGTACAGGCAATGCATACCGTGCTTCATGAAGATGGGAGCTGTTCCTTCGTCGAGCTTAAGAACCTCACGGATAATCATATCTTCTGAAACTGATTTGGCCATATTCAATTTCCTCCCTGTAGTTGATTTATCATGATTGGGGAACCGGATTCCTCCAATTCCCAGCAGAGCCATTCTTTTTAAGCGTTCTGCAACATTTATATTATATCCTAAAGTGTAAATATTCCGCAACCTGAAAATACTATCGCCAGGGACAATAAAACCTATAAAAACCGGAGTTTTTATTGACTCAGGAGCGATATTGTGATAATTTTAACAGGAATGGTCTCAAAAATGATCTCCTGGAGGTGCTTAAATGCAAAGGACTTTATTGGTTGCTTTTGTTGGTATGGTTGTTGTTTTTATTGTGTTAGTCCTCATCATTTTGTGTATCAGGCTGTATTCTGGTATTATCACAAGAGGCGGAAAACGCAGGGATGAAACAAACGATGAAACACTGGCTGAACCACTTCAAAGTTTATCTTTATCTGATTACTCTGTCAGCAATGTTACTGTTGTTGACAACACTGAAATCATTGCAGTAATATCCGCCGCAGTAATGGCATGCATGCAGGGTTCCAGCACGGGTCTGAGGGTCAGATCCATCAGAAGAATCGGGCATACAACCCCGATCTGGAATGTTGCCGGCCGGAACGAACAAACTATGTCTGGGATCTGATATAAAGAATTTTTATTACCAATTCAGTCAGGTCTGACAAAAAAACAAAAGATGGAAAGGGTTAATTATGTGGAATGAGTTTATCGGTGCAATCAGGGAACTGATATTGGAATCAGGTTTTGCCAGTATGAGCCTGTTGCATTTTGTCATGATCGCCATTGCTTTGGTTTTTATCTATCTGGCAATCGGTAGGCAATATGAACCACTGCTGCTGCTGCCTATCGCTTTTGGGATGCTTCTTGCGAACCTTCCATTGGGCGGTATGATGAACCCTGCGTTGTGGGATGTGCAGCCATTGAATTTTGAAAGAATTCTGCAAGAAGGCGGTTTGCTGGACATGCTTTATTTGGGCGTGAAGCTGGGAATTTATCCGCCCCTGATCTTCCTGGGTATCGGTGCGATGACCGATTTCGGCCCCCTGATCGCAAACCCGAAAAGCTTTTTATTGGGTGCCGCTGCACAGTTCGGTATCTTCGGAACCTATATCGGGGCCATGGCCCTTGGTGTTTTCACGGAAAAGCAGGCTGGGGCCATCTCGATCATCGGCGGTGCCGACGGTCCTACAGCGATTTGGCTCACCTCAAAGCTTGCTCCGGAGTTGCTGGGGCCCATTGCTTTGGCCGCATACTCATATATGGCCCTCGTGCCCATTATTCAACCTCCGATTATGAAGGCGCTGACTACGAAAAAAGAACGCGAAATCGTTATGGAGCAGCTGCGTCCGGTATCCAAGCTGGAGAAAATATTGTTTCCCATCGTTGTCAGTCTTTTGGTCATTCTGATACTTCCTCCCGCCGCTCCCCTGGTTGGCATGCTGATGCTGGGCAACCTGTTCAAAGAAAGCGGTGTTGTTGGCAGGTTGAATGATACAGCACAAAACGCATTGATCAATATTGTGACGATATTCCTTGGCCTCACCGTTGGGGCAACGGCCAGCGCAGATAAGCTAAGCCAGCCCGGTTTTGGCATGCAGGCACTGTCCATTATACTCCTTGGACTTGTTGCTTTTGGTATTGGAACAGCATCCGGTGTTTTGTTTGGAAAACTGATGAACTGGGCAACCGGGGGAAAGATCAACCCGTTAATTGGCTCGGCTGGGGTTTCGGCTGTGCCCATGGCTGCACGCGTGTCACAGGTGGTGGGGCAGAAAGCCAATCCTCAAAATTACCTGCTGATGCATGCGATGGGTCCAAATGTTGCTGGTGTTATCGGTTCTGCAGTTGCCGCGGGTGTTCTGCTGTCCATGCTTGGTGGCGGATGAACATATGTCCGGCGCACCATTCGTATAGAGAAGTTGTTCAGGAGGCAGGGAAAAACCTGCCTCTTTTTTGTTTTGTCCTCAACTCTCTTTGGCAATTGCACGGAACTGCTTTGGATGTTATAATGATTATCACCCTGTAAATCGTGGCATTTTTACTGGCAGGTTTATTTCGAATCATAACGAATTGATTGAAAAAAGGTGATTTTATGAAGTATATTGTTCTTTTAGGCGACGGAATGGCCGATTATCCTGTCCCTGCTTTGGGCGGAAAGACCCCTTTAGAGGCAGCGAAAAAGCCCAATATGGATTTTCTGGCGCAGCATGGAGAACTGGGGCTTGTGAAAACCGTTCCGGAAGGCTTCCCCCCTGGAAGCGATGTAGCGAACCTTTCGGTATTCGGGTACGCTCCGCAACAATATTATACGGGGCGCTCCCCGCTGGAAGCCGTCAGTATGGGGGTTCCCATGAAAGACACCGATATGGCCTTTCGGTGTAACCTTGTCACCCTGTCAGACGAAGCGCATTATGAAGATAAAACGATGGTTGATTACAGCTCGGGTGAAATCACTACCGAAGAAGCTCGGGAATTAATGAAAGCCATCGCTGACAACATGAATTCTCCTGAGTTTTCATTCTATCCGGGAATCAGCTACAGGCACTGTCTGATCTGGAGCAATGGCAAAGAGGGGCTTACCTTAACCCCTCCCCATGACATCAGCGGCAGAAAAATATCTTCATACCTTCCCAAAGGCACAAACGGTGATGTTTTTCTTGCGTTTATGAAAAAAAGTGAAGCCATTTTAAAAGATCATCCCATTAACCAGAACCGTATCAAAAGGGGTTTAAACCCCGCAACCTCCATCTGGCTATGGGGGCAGGGCAGGAAGCCCACATTGAAACCCTTCCGGGAAAAGTATCACCTGACCGGCAGTGTTATTTCAGCTGTGGACTTAATCCATGGCATCGGTATTCTTGCCGGCCTTGAATCAATTCGTGTTGAAGGGGCTACCGGCAATCTGCATACCAATTATAAAGGCAAAGCGCTGGCTTGTTTACGTGCGCTTGAAAATGGCAGTGATTTCGTTTATATCCATGTCGAAGCACCCGATGAATGCGGTCATCAGGGAATGCTTGAGGGCAAGATCACAGCCATTGAGAAAATCGATTCCGAGTTGCTCTCACCCCTGTTGAAGGGTCTTGAAAAACTGGAGTATTCCATCCTTTTGATGCCTGATCACCCCACGCCATTATCCATCCGAACCCACTCGAGAGAGGCTGTCCCCTATGCTTTGTATCGTAGTACAGTAAAGCACACTGACCAGGGAGGTGGCGGATGTTCTCCGTCATTAAGACGATTTTCGGAGAAAGAAGCCGAAAAAACTGGATTTTTCATCGAAGAGGGCCATACGTTAATGGATCGATTTCTTTCTGTTTAACTCACAGGGGATTATTGCTGATAATTCTGGCAAAAAACATATACCCACGGATACAAGATGAAGGTTTTACCGAGAAGATCGGAAAAGCGGTTTGGATGAACACCAAACCGCTTCTATTTTTATTGCGCCTTCAGTTCCTCTTTTGATGGAATCTTCAGCTCCTGCCCGATGGAGATGCTGTTGTATGGGGCTGGTATCTTATTATACATACCCAGCCTTTCTACGTAAGTCCAATCGTCACCATAGTATATCTTAGCTATGGAAGAAAGGGTTTCACCCTTCTGAACCTTGTGAACCTTCACCTCGGCAACAGGTGCCTGGGTGGGTGTGGGCGCAGCCTCTTGTGTGGGCTCTGGTGTTGCCTCGGGTGCGCCTGTTGGGGCAGGAGTAACTGAAGCAGTGATGGGTGCCGGAGATACCGGATCAGTATTCCGCAGTTTTTCCATTATGTTTTTAATAATAAAGTACATGATGAGCACTAATAAAATGGCTGTGATGACAACTGCCAGGTAGTAGATGACGTTCTCATATTTTCTGAAGCCCTTTTTATTGGTGTTGTTGTATTTATAGGTTGGCGGCGGAGTGTTTTTCAGCGCAGTGGCCTTTGGCTTTTCAGGTGTTTTTTTTATGGGAGGAGTGCTTGAAGCAGTAACCCGCTCGATGCGAATCACCATTGCCGTCATATCGTCCTCGCTGTTTTGTTTCAGGGCTTCTGAAACAACCCTGTAAGCAATATATGTGCTGTCGCTGCGCATGGACAGGATATCTTCCAGGGTTTCTTCGCCCAGGGAATTGTATACCCCATCGCTGATGAGCAGAAATTTGTCCCCCTCCAGGATTTCCATGGACTCGGTAATTGAAACGGGTCCGTCCTCTTTTTCATCAACACTGTATTTTTCCTGAAAACCCTCTACCTCGTCATCCGAGATGATCCCCAGCTCTACCAGGCGCTGCGGCTGAGCCTTTTCGCTGGACATGTGCTTGAAAACATTCCCGCGGCAGTAATAAATGTGCCCGGTTCCAAAAAGAGCACCAACCGCCTTTCCTTCCGACAATAGCAGCCCGGAAAAGCCCATTTGCCTGGAGGGATCTTCCGCTGGCACTTTGTTCATATCCATAAAGCTTTCAAGATACTTTGCTGTTTCAGTTACCCTGGAAGCCAATTCCTTCGTCTTAAATTGAATGTCACCCTCATGGACGGTTATTTTTTCGTGAAACTTACCCATTTCACGCAGAATTGAAAAGTTTGCTTTCTTCTCATCGTCGGAATACTCCATATGATCGGCCAGTGCAAAAAAGTATTCGTTCCCGCGGTTTTCCAGTGATGCCTCCATGTTGTCAAGATGATGCTCTGATAAGAACTTACCGTTCATGTAGAAATCGTCACGGTTAATTTCTCTTTTGTTTCCTTTGCGTGAATATACGCACGCATTTACCTTTAATATCTCGCTCATCTGGAATTCTCCTTCTTTCAACGAGTATTGGATATTCCTTTTTTATCATCATATCATATGAATTTTGTGGTTTCAACACAAATCAACCTGTTTCAACAGGTTTACGTTACAGTATATTACAAAAAAAAGAAGCATGCGTTTCTGAATTTAAGCGCTTCGGAAGCACCGATGAAAGAAATACAGATATGTTAGAATTGCATGGAATGATTTCTGTTGTTATAATGGGATGTGTACTGCGAAGAACATACTTTCTGATGCCATGAGTGTAGCGAGTAATATCAACTCATGTGGGATACAGCACCTGAAAAGCTTTCCAGCCGGCGGCAGAGAAATGGATGATGAGGTGAATGTGATGGGTCGAAAAACAATCGGGTATTACCATGTACGAAAAATCACCAGCCTGAAGGATATGGTAAAACAAAACGCCGATAAGTTCTCAAGCTATGACGCCTTTACGTTGAAAAACAATCAGGGCAGCTTCTACGGAATTACCTTCAAGCAGTTTCATGACCAGATGAATGCGCTGGGAACCGCCCTGTTAGCTTTGAACCTGAAAAACGCCATGATAGCAGTTTTGTCCGAAAACCGATATGAATGGTGCTTAAGCTACCTGGCTGTTGCCAATGGTGTTGGTGTCATTGTTCCACTGGATAAAGAACTTCCGGAAAATGAAATTCAGTCGCTGTTATCTCGCTCGCAGGCTCAGGCAATTATTACTTCCGCAAACCACCTGGAGTCTGTTGCAAAGGTTCAAAAGAATCTTCCTGCGTTAAAATATATCATCTGCATGGATCAAACAGAAGATGAGACTGCCGTTTTGTCACTGCATAAATTAGTCAAGAACGGACAAGCCCTGATCGAGGCGGGTGATAAAAGATATATCGATGCGGAAATTGATCCTGATATTATGAACATGCTGATCTTCACCTCAGGAACCACCGATAAATCCAAAGGGGTTATGCTTTCCCATAAAAACCTGTGTCACGATATTATGGCTGTTTCGCAGCTGATCTATGCCGATCCCCACGACAGCATTCTGTCCATCCTGCCCCTGCACCATACCTATGAGTGTACCGCCGGCTTTTTAACCATGATGTATTTGGGGATCTCCATTGGCTTTTGCGAAGGGCTTCGCCATATCACCAGGAACCTGCAGGAATACAAGCCCAGCATCATGATGTCCGTTCCGTTGATTTTAGAATCGGTTTATTCCAAGGTTGTTAAAAAAGCCCGGAAGGATCATAAATATATACAATTGCGTTTTGGTCTGTTTATTGCTCCCATCCTGGCTAAGCTTGGTATTGATATTCGCAGGAAATTGTTCAAGGATGTACATGAAAACCTTGGAGGGAATCTTCGCCTGATTATTTCCGGGGCAGCAGCACTAAACCCAAAGATCTCAAAGGCATTGCGTGCCATGGGTTTTAACCTGCTTCAGGGGTATGGCCTTACCGAATGCGCTCCCATTGTTACCGTGAATCGGATGGAAGTTTACAATGATGCTGCTGCAGGCCTGCCGCTTGCTGGGGTTACGGTTAAAATTGAAAACCCGGGAAATGATGGCATTGGTGAAGTGCTCGTCCAGGGCGACAATGTAATGCTTGGCTATTACAACAATCCGGAAGCAACCGCAGAGATCATGAAGGACGGCTGGCTGTATACCGGTGATTATGGTCGCATTGACAAGTATGGCTTCCTTTTTATCACCGGAAGGAAAAAGAATGTTATCGTCACCAAGAATGGTAAAAACATTTATCCCGAAGATATCGAGCTGTACCTGAACCGCAGTGAATACATCAAGGAATCGCTGGTTTATGGTGTGGACAGCGAAGAAGAAGAGGAAACCAAGGTGTGTGCGCAAATCGTTCCGAATATGGAAGTGATCGTTGAAGAGCTTGGCAAGTTCCCTCTAAAAGATGAGCTTGAGAAAATTATCTCTGCAGAAGTGAAGAAAGCCAACAAGAAGCTTTCGGGCTATAAAAAAATCCAGCATTTTGATATCCGTGAGGAAGAATTCGAGAAAACAACCACAAAGAAAATTAAGCGGTATGTAGAGCTGCTGTCGTTAAATATCTCAAACCTCGCCAGCAAGCTAAAAATCAAATGACCAGTACCACAGGGGCATCACCAGAGGGCACAGCCCAGGTTCCCTGGTAAATTCAGGAGTAATTATGTTCACAACTTTTCATACCCACAGTTATTTTTGCGATGGGAGTATGACGCCAGAGGACTATATTCTTTGTGCCATCCGTAAAAATTTCCCTGTTATCGGCATTTCAAGCCACGCGCCTGTTCATTTTGAAACCTGCTGGACAATGAAACCCCAGCTGCTTGAGCAATACATTGAAACGGTTCTCAGCCTGAAAGAAAAGTACCGTGGCAGGATACAGGTCTATGTTGGCCTTGAAACCGACTTTTACGACGGTGCAGTGGATTATCGCAATTATCCCGGCCTTGATTACACGATAGGTTCGGTGCATTTTATTCATCATGCTGCCTCACAAAGGTACATGGCCCTGGATGGCACTGCGGAGGAATTTCAGGAAACCAGGGATGTTATTTTTCACGGCAGGGCACGTGAACTGGTCGAAAAATATTATCAGCTTCTGACCGATATGCTGTATCAGCAGCCACCCTCCATTCTGGGGCATCTGGACGTTTTGAAGAAAAACAACAGTGGCAATCGTTTATTCAGTGAAAGCGAGCACTGGTACCGAAAGGCCGTTGAAGGGGTTTTGGATGCGGTGATGGATCAACAGGTTATTGTCGAGGTGAACACCGGGGGAATTGCCCGGGGGTATACCACGGAAATGTACCCGTCCGATTGGATTTTAGCCAGCATGCGGGAACGAAACATCCCCCTGATGTTAAACTCTGATGCGCACCACCCCGACAAGATCGACGCATATTATCCCCAGGCTGTCGAGAAGCTGAAATCCCTTGGTTACACCCAGCAAAGAGTTCTGCTGGACAATATCTGGCAGGATATCCCACTGTAAACCAAGGAACGTTCTGTGTATCTGCAAAGAGCTTTACAAGCAAAATGGAAAATACCCGTTCATGAAAAAGGGAAGCCAAACGGCTTCCCTTTTTTATAAGTATCATGTGTGCTATGATCGTTGCTTATGTTCATACTCTTACTTCTTAACAACTATATTCACCAGGCGGCCAGGTATGGCGATTATCTTTAATATTTCCTTATCCTTCAGGAAAAACGCAGCCTTTTCATCTTTTAGTGCCAGCTGTTCCAGGGCTTGCTTATCGGCATCGGACGGAACGTCAATTCGGTATTTAACCTGTCCGTTGATCTGGACGGCGATTTCCACAGTGTCTCTGGTCAATGCCGCCGGATTCCAGGCCGGCCACTTCTGATGAAAGATGGAGTATGAATATCCCATCTTTTCCCACATCTCCTCCGCAAAATGCGGTGCGAAGGGAGAAACCAGAATTAACAGGTTTCGAAGGGTATCTTCCAGGACCTTCCCATTTCTTTCCGGCAATGCATCATATTTATACAGAGCATTGATCAGCTCCATCAGCCTTGCAATGGAGGTATTGAACTGGAATTTCTCTGCATCTTCCGTAACCCCCTTGATGGCAGTATTAAGCACAAAGGCCAGTTCTCTTTCTTCGGCGCCGTTCTTGTCGCCGGTAAAGGCGGCTTTTTCTTCAACGAATTTCTCTACAGATCTTTCAACCCTGTTGACAAAACGGAAGATTGCCTTAATCCCTTCATCGCTCCATGGTCCGCCTTCAGTATAGGCAAAGCCAAAGGCAAGGTAAAGCCGGAAGACATCAGATCCATATTCATTGATATATTCATCGGGAGAAATGGTATTCCCCTTGGATTTGCTCATACGGGTGCCGTCCGGGCCCAGAATGGTGCCCTGGTGAACAAGGGATTTGAACGGTTCGTCGAAATCCAGGTAGCCCATATCGCGAAGCGCTTTCGTAAAGAAGCGTGCGTATAAAAGATGCATCGCAGCATGCTCCGCGCCGCCCACATATTTGTCAACGGGCAGAATTTTATTCACCCATTCCCGGCTGAAAGGTTCTTTGTCGTTTTTGTTATCCGGATATCTTAAAAAATACCAGGAGGAACAAAGAAATGTATCCAGTGTATCCGGATCACGCTTTGCAGGCCCTCCACACTTCGGGCAGGTTGTGTTGATATATGCTTCGCATTTGGCAAGCGGCGATTCCCCATCGGGTGTGAATTCCACATCGTAGGGAAGCTCGACCGGCAGATGTTCTTCTGGAACGGGCACGGTACCGCAGCAGTCGCAATGCACAATGGGAATTGGCGTACCCCAGTAGCGCTGCCTTGAAACAAGCCAGTCCCTAAGCCGGAAATTAACTTTCAGCTCGCCTTTTCCTTCCTTTTGAAGCTTTTTCACAATGGCTACTCTGGCATCCTCGGAGAGTACCCCGGAAAACTCCTGGCTGTCAGTGAGGATACCGTATTCCACGAAAGGAAGTGCGTCATTGGCGCCTTCTCTTCCTCGAATCACCCGTTTGATGGGTAAGCTGAATTTAGTGGCAAACTCGAAGTCCCTTTCATCATGAGCCGGTACGGCCATGACGCAGCCTGTGCCGTAACTGGCCAACACATAGTCCGAAATCCAGATGGGTATTTTATTGCCATTCACCGGGTTGATTGCAAAAGCCCCGGTAAATACGCCGGTTTTCTCTTTTACGGTGGACATTCTTTCTACATCAGTCTGCTTTTGAGCGAGCTGCTTGTATTCTTCAACCTGCTTTTTGCATTCATCGGTTGTGACTTGATCGGTAAGGTCACTTTCGGGTGCCAGAACCACATAGGTTGCGCCATACAGCGTATCAGCGCGGGTAGTGAACACCTTGAAAACCTTATCGGTATCGGCAACCCTGAATTCGATTTCTGCACCTTCGGAACGGCCAATCCAGTTTGTTTGAATTTTTTTTGTCTTTTCAGGCCAGTCCAAACCTGGGATGCAATCCAGAAGCTCCTGTGCGTATGCAGTAATCTTGTAAAACCACTGGGTTAAATCTCGTTTGGTCACCTCCTGATGACATCTTTCACAAGCGCCATCGAGCACCTGCTCATTGGCCAGAACGGTTTTACAGCTGGGGCACCAGTTTACAGGAGCCTTTTTTCGATAAGCCAGACCACGCTCAAAAAGCTTCAGGAAAATGAACTGGGTCCATTTGTAGTACTCGGGCGAACAGGTAATGACCTCATAATCCCAGTCATAGGTAGCACCCATTTCCTTAAGCTGACGCTCCATGGTACGGATGTTGGCATAGGTGGAATCCTTAGGATGGATACCCGTTTTGATCGCGTAGTTTTCTGCCGGCAGGCCGAAAGCGTCGAACCCCATGGGATGGAACACATTAAAGCCCTGCAGGCGTTTCATTCTGGCCCAGGAATCAGTAAGGCCGAAATTGTACCAATGCCCTACATGCAGGTTCGCTCCGGACGGATAAGAAAACATTTCCATGCAATAGAGCTTGTTTTCCAGGTTCTCTTTATCAAAATGATAAAGCTTTGTATCCTCCCAAATTTTTTGCCACTTTTTGTCTACCTTCGTTGAATATGCCATATTTCTTCCTCCTGCTCTAAAGCCCGCTGTTTTTAAAGGATTAACTGCTTCACATCAATTTGGGACAGGCTGTGCCGCCCAAACAGCTTCTATATGATTATTCCCTTGGGGGGATGGCTCTGCCGTCCTGCCATAACCGTTCCAGGTTATAGAACGAGCGATCCTCCTCGTGGAAAACATGAACTATAATATCACCGTAATCTATCAGAATCCATCTGGCGCTGTTATAGCCCTCACGGCGCAAGGGCCTTATATCTTTTTCCTTCAGCTTGAACTCAACCTCGTCGGCAAGCGACTTGATATGAGTGGTGGAAGTACCGCTGCAGATGATAAAATAATACGCGATGGTGGTGAGCTCGTGGATGTCGATGGTTTTCAGATCCCTGGCTTTTTTGTCTTCCAATGCATTAACAATATAAGTATACATTTCTTCCATTTCCATTAAAAACATCTACCTCCTAAATGATTATGGATCACATTTATGGGGTTGAAAGAGATAGTTTAACATCTCTTTATGGCTTGTTCCAAAGCTTCACAGCAAAAAAAGCTTTTGCATTCTGCAAGCAATATCGATGTTCTGTGCAGGCTTCCCGATTTTAATATGTTACTATCATAACCCTTTCACTGTCAGGTATCAAGGGGATTTTTCCCTGAAATCCGGCTTTACTGTGTGAGTACATTCCGATGCAAGCCCATCGGTTTGGGTGTAACGGCAGGATCTATCCGGGCACAGGCCTGGCAACTGTTTGCTTCAGGCATACCCTCAAATGGTATATAACCGGCAGCGGTTTGTATCATTCGCTCTCCCAGCGGGCATATATCCCACAGGGCAATACGATAGCGGTGTCCTTCACGGGAAGCCCAACCTCCCCGGCAGTAATTTTACCCTTTACCTTCTTTTGAATGGTCATCTCCATCATATTTGCTGGCACATAAGGTGAAAAACCTGTAGTGTAGGAGTTTACAAGAATAAAAAGCGGTTTGTCCGAAAGAATAGGCGTACAGTTTTGCAGCAGGCTGAACAATTCGTCTTCAATTTTCCAAAGCTCACCGCTCGGGCCTCTTCCATAGGACGGCGGATCCATGATAATTCCCTCATAGGTTTTTCCTCTGCGGGCTTCCCGCTCGATGAACTTCATGCAATCATCCACAATATAGCGAATGGGCTTTTCCGCGAGGCCTGAAAGGGCAGCATTCTCCCGGCACCATGAAACAATGCCCTTGGAAGCATCCACATGACATACCTGCGCACCAGCAGAAGCACAAGCAATCGTCGCTCCCCCCGTATACCCGAAAAGATTCAGTACCCGTACCTCCCGGCCGGCCTGGCTGATTTTATCCATCATCCAGTCCCAGTTCACAGCCTGCTCCGGAAAGATTCCGGTATGCTTGAAGCCTGTGGGCTCCACCTTGAATTTCAGGTTTCTATAACCGATTACCCAGGATTCAGGAAGCTTCTTCAGCTTTTCCCACTCGCCGCCGCCACGGGTGCTGCGGTGATATTGGGCATGCACATTCCCCCGCACCGATTCGGGCTTTTGCCAGGGCCAGATAACCTGTGGATCGGGCCTGCGCAGGACATATGCGCCCCATTGCTCCACTTTTTCCCCATCACCGGTATCCAGTATGGCATAATCTTTCCAATTGTCCGCAACAAGCATAGTTCCCTCCCAGGGATAACAAGTATGTACATCACTTTTTGTTAAACACGTCCTGGCTGTCTATAGCGCAACAGGTCCATTCGGCTTTTTCTGGCAGCGAACCGGTGGCGTGGTTAAAAAAAGTATACCAGAACCTGTTTCAGAATAAAAGGTTTATTTGCCGCTTGCCCATGCCGCTTCAGGGATGCAAAAGGAGCTGATTTACAGCTCCTTTTTTCAGTCAGTTTCATATAGTGTTTCGGGTATTGCGCTGAAATATTCCGGAAGCTCTGCGATGGAACAGATGAAAAGCCGGTGCAGTGCCCGGGTGCATACCGTATAAAAAAGGTTTCTTTCTTCCGCACCTTTGTAGGGTTGATCCAGGTTCAAAATATAGGCTGCATCGAATTCAAGGCCTTTGGCCAGGTATGACGGAAGGATCGATACTCCCTTCGGGAAACTGGTATCTGCTTTGGCAACAAGGTGGCACGGAACCTTTTGATGCAGGTGTTCGAAAATCTCTTCCGCATCTGCTCGGGTTCTGCAAATTACCGCTGCTGACTTGTAACCGGCATCAAGCATTTCATGAAGACTTTGCGCAACAGTGCAGACACATCCCTGTATATCGGCAGTTATACGCACATTGGGCTTGACCCCGCTGCGGTTCACAAACTCATATTCTTCGTCCATTCCCAGAATGGCTCTGCAAAACCTGGTAATTTCACGTGTCGAGCGATAGCTTTTTCCCAGGCGGATATGTGCGGGGGTTTCCCCATGAAATATTTCCTTTAACACATCTATCTGCCCGATATTGGCGTAAGGGTTGATGCTTTGGTTTAAATCACCAACAACAGTAAACTGGCTGGATGGAAAAAGCGCCTGGATGATTTCCATCTGCAACGACGTATAATCCTGAACTTCATCGATGATGACCTGACGGATGGATTCCATCCGTGAAATGCCATAAAGCCTCCCCTTTAAATATAGCATCGGAGCCAGATCCTCATACAGGATGACATTCTGCCCCAGTCTTTTCAAGGTGAGGGCTGCAGTGCTGACCAAAGAAGCATCGGCAATTCCGCCTGAAAGGTTTTCTTCCCGGTACAAACCGGCATAATAATCCTTTATGGTTGCCTTCCCCATGCTGCGGGCTTTTTTCCGGTGGGGTTCGAACAGTTTCAGAACAATCCTTACCGCAATGCTTCTGCGGTCCTTTGGCTTTGTATCCATCCATTGCGGGTCCCGGCTCATCTTTTGGTCAAGCTGTTGAATTTTTTCAAGTTCTCTTTGTTTTATCAGGTACAGAATCCTGTTTTTTACCTTTTTCAATCTTGGAACCAGTGGCAGATAGGTATACTCATTGTGAAACAGCCTTTGCTGCTCTTCACCGGAGATGATCAGCACCTGTTCCTGCGTAAAATCTTCAAATTCCCATGGGTTTTGAATCAGGTTTTCGATATACTTTTTCAACGCGGACAGAAATTCAACCGAGGACTTGCAGCGAATGGCCCGGATACGCTCGGCATAAGTTTCATTGTCTCGGGCGGTGAGGATAAATTCCATCTGCTGGTTCATGTCGTACATTTTCATGTCGGTTTTCAAAAAGCTTCTGGCATATTCCATAAAGGTGGTTTGTCGGACATTCTCTTCGCCAAGCTCGGGTAAAACGTCGGAAATATAATCGTTGAACATCTCATTTGGAGAGAAGATAACCACGTTGGCATTGGTGATGCTGTTGCGGTAACGGTACAGCAGAAATGCAATGCGGTGCAGCGCAATGGATGTTTTACCGCTTCCGGCAGGACCCTCGACGATCAGCAGCTTATGGCCCTCATCCCGGATGGCAAGGTTTTGCTCGCGCTGAATGCTGGTGACAATGTTCTTCATTCTCTCGTCCTTGCTTTGCCCAAGCAATTCCTGCAGAATCTCATCATCTATTTTTACAGCGGAATCAAACATGACCTCAATGCGGCCATTGCGGATCCTTAACTGCCTTTTCAAGGTCAGCTCGCCTTTGATGGTCCCTGCGGGTGATTCAAATTTAGCAGGGCCCACATCATAATCATAAAACATGCCGGATATGGGAGCTCGCCAGTCATATACCAGAATTTCAAGGCTCTGCTCATTTTGCACCATTGTGATTCCTATATAGATCTCTTCCGTATTGGAATCACCGTCTTCCATGAAGTCAATCCTGGCGAAATAGGGATTCACCTTCATTTTCTCAAGCCGGAGCAGCTTACCAGCGGTGCCCTGGTATGCGCTTTTGATATTGCGCATCTCATCCAGATAGAACTTTGCCTGAATATACTGCTCCGGATCCCACACATTGTTCGGAGTGGCCTCCACCTCTTCCCACATGTTTTTCAGGGTGGTTCGCATGTTCTTGGCAAAGAACGCCTTGTCGGCCTGCTTTTCCTTTAATTGCCCGTCTATCTCTTCCAGTGTCCTTTGAAGCCTGTTTTCTTCATGGATTCTATCTTGCTCCAGCATCGTGAACCCTCCAAACATGACCAGAAATTCCGCAAATAATCATCGCCGACATGTTGATGACGGCGCTTGTTCCCCGTCATTCGAAAAAACTCTGTGCACTTATTCGTGATGGTGATGATGATGGTTATGCTCTAATGCCTCGGTTTCTCCGCCCAAATTTCTGATTGCTCCGATAATCTCATGGAAAAGCCTGTCCGGAATGCTATGGGCGTTCTTCTCGAGATAGCTGCGGAGCATGGGTACCGCCCTGCCGTCACCATATACCCCAAAGCACAGGATTGGGGTCGTTTTGTCCTGTAATGTCCTAAACACGCTGCGAAGCATCAGGTAAACCCTGTCGTCCTTCGCTTCGGCAGCACCATAAGCCAGTGCATATAGCAGCATCAGTTCGGTTGCATTCCACTTTGCATCCTGCAGCCGTTCCAGCAGCGGTTCAACAACACGTTCCCTGTGGCGCTTCAGTGCATCTTCAAGCTGTTCAAGCTGAGGTTCTTTGGTGATTTGATCTGCCAGTTCAATCAACCGGGTAACACATTCCCCTGACTGCATAACCCCAAGTGCTGAGATAGCCGCTGAAAACAAATAGTCGGATGGCGGCTGCCCTTCTCTGCTTTCCAAAGCCAGCCGGTATAGCCTGGTAATGGCTTCTGAGCCAAATTGCTGTAATTTGTATACCAGAAGAATGGGAAGTTCTTCATCGGCAAAGCAGGCCATATGGGTGAACACATCAAAAACCTCATTCAGCTCACTCAAGCCTTCGATAACCTGAGCCGGGGTTGAGCCCTGCAGTTCGTCCAGAGGTGTGCTGCTCCATTTTTCGATCATCCCGATCTTTTCCGAGGTGTATCGGACGATCATCTGATAGATTGCCTCTTCCTGCTGTGCATGGGATAGCTTGCTTATATCTTTGTCGGGTGCCATTTTGTTTTTGTCAAAGTAATCGGTTACGGCTTTTCGGTAGCTTTCAGTTAGTATTTCTTTCAAGTCAGGCATAAATTCTTTCCTTTCGGTATTCTTCAAAATAGCTTTAATGCATGGGTTTAAAAATTGTGGCATTCCGCCTATACTGTTTACTGGATTTTTTGGAGTAAAATCCTCCATTCTCCGGAGTGAAAATGAAAGTGAAACCGCTTAAATATGTAATCACGTGGCAGATGCCTGCGGCGGCGATTGAATATCTGCACCGTTCACGTCGGGCGTTATAATTTCCTTTCCGGGAAGCTTTAGCACGACAAGGGTGGAAATGATTAAAACAATCGTTACGGCCAGGCCGCCTTCCAGCCCAAACGCCCCGCCATTGATCAGCGTGCTGGTTCCAACTGGTTGAAACGACAGAACGGAGACCTCTGTTTCCAATCCGCTGACTAAGATGCCAAACAGGTTACCCTGGGCGAAATTCCAAATGGTATGCAAGGCACATATACCCCAGATATTATTCGTTTTCAGGGTGTATACCGAGGCAAACAGACCAAAAAGGATCAGGTTCACAACAGAGAGAAAGGTTACGCCGGGATTTAACAGATGCAAAATTGCAAAGATGACTGAATTGGAGATCACTGCCAGCAATATGGAATTTTTACTGGCAACCGACATCATGAAATAACCCCTCAGGAAAACTTCCTCGCTCATTCCCTGAAGTACGAAACCAAGCAGAAAGCCCAGCAGCAGCCCATAGCTGTTGCCAAGGGTAAAACCGTTATACTGCAGGCTTCCGCTGGCCAAGGCGATGAGCAGGCAAGCACCAAACATCACGAAGCCCACCAGCAGGCCAATCATATACTGCCCAAAAGCATTCTTTTTAGTAAAACCCATGGAATACAGGCTTCTCTTTTCAATAAACCGACAGTACAAAACCACCAAAACAGTGGTTAAAACAGTGGCAAACAATGTAATTAACGTGTTGCCGCCCTGCATATCCGCCGTGAAGCCCATCACCGATTGGGTATCATAAGGGTTGATTTCCTGATTCATGACAGCTTGAAAGGTTTTAAAAAACATGGCAATGAACAGCGGAATAACCTGGGCTATGGAGGTTATAATTAATAACGCAAAAAAAATCAGGACCTGAATGCCAAAAGAAGGCATAAACTTTGCTTTCTGAGCTTCAACAAGGATCTTAGGCTTTTTTTGAATAACACTGAGCATGGTGTACCCTCCCACTTCTTTTTGCTATCAAAATTGACAATGTTTAGATTATATCACCGGCACCGCTGAATTTCAATGTCAGATCCTTCAGTTCGTTCAGCAGCTGTACTTGCGTACCCGCTTGTGTGTAACTGTGAATTCCAGCTTTTGGGGAAAAGCGATAAAGTTGATTTGCGCCGTCACCTGGGTTATATTAAATAAGAAGGAGTATAGCTAAAATAATATTATAGCGGGAGGAATAATGATGCATTTTACATTCAGCCACAATAACATAAATGTATTGGACCTTGAAAAGAGCCTTCGTTTTTATCAGGAAAACCTGGGACTTTTGGAAACCCGACGATTTGCTCCACCTGACGGGGAATTCATCATTGTTTTTCTTGGAGACGGGCAAACCCTGCACCAGCTGGAACTAACCTGGATGCGTGACTGGAAGCAGCCGTACAACCTTGGCGACAATGAATTCCACCTGGCCATGGAAACTGAAGACATGCAAAAGGCACACGATCTTCATGAAAAGAACGGGGTTATCTGTTATGAAAACAAAGCCATGGGGATCTACTTCATCAATGATCCCGACGGCTATTGGATAGAAATCATTGCGAAGAAAGAGTGAAAGTAAACCCATGGTATGATACTGCCCCGCTTTGCGCGGGGCAGTCTTCATTGGTTAATCGCAGCATTTGTTATCGATATATTTTCCTTTCGGGCTGAATATATCAGGACAGAATATAATAATCAAAACAGCTATAATGATAATCCATTCCCAACCGCCCAGGCCAAGAAAGCCTTTGTCGTAGCAGTCACCCATTCCAATCACCTCGCATTGGTTTAACTGCTATATAGTATGCCGGCGAGGGTTAATTGGTTACCGTAATTCCACAAATGTGCCCATACAGGTTCTTATAGTCCACAGCGGAATGTTCCCAGCTGAAGTCCTGCAGCATGCATTGTTTTACCAGCTTTCCCCATTTATCCTTATCCTGATAAACGGTCATAGCCCTTACAATGGCATCCTTCATTTCATGGGCGTTATAATTGCTAAAGGAAAAACCTGTTCCGGTTTCGGTATACTGGTTGTAGGGAACAACCGTGTCCTTCAACCCGCCTGTTTCCCTTACTATCGGCACAGTTCCGTAGCGCATGCTGAAAATTTGGCTTAAGCCGCAGGGCTCAAACAGCGAAGGCATTAAAAACATATCGCAGGCTGCATAAATGCGCTGTGCCAGGGTTGCATCAAAATAGATATTGGCGGACATTTTCCCAGGGAAAGCACTTTGGGCCCATCGGAACAGGTCTTCATACTTTTTGTCTCCCGTTCCAAGAACGATCAGCTGCAAATTCATATTCAACAATTCGCCGATCATTCTGTCAACCAAATCCAGCCCCTTTTGGTCCACCAGCCTGGATATCAGCCCAATAACGGGGATGTCTGCGTTTACCTCCAGGTTCATATCCTTTTGCAGGCTTAGCTTGTTCGTTCGTTTTCCTTCAAGGCTGTCGGCACTATATGAAGCATATAGTCTTTTATCGGTAAGCGGATCATTATGCTCATAGTCGATGCCGTTGACAATTCCTATCAGATCACCAGCCCTTTTTCGGGTGATGCCCGCAATATTTTCACCGTAAAAATCGGTTTGTATTTCCTCGGCGTAGGTCTTGCTGACGGTAGTCACCTTAGTGGCATACGCGATTCCGGCTTTCAGATAATTGATATTGTCGTGGAATTCAATCCCTTCCTGGTGGAAATAATCCCAGCTGAGGCCAAGGATATCATCCATCATCACCTTTGGAAAAACACCCTGATATTTCAGGTTGTGGATGGTCATGATAGTGTGCATGCTCTGGAAGAAGCCCTTGTTCCGGAAATTACGGTAATGAGCGTCTAGAAATATCGGTACCAGCCCGGTCTGCCAGTCATTGCAGTGAATGATCCAGGGCTTGAATTTGATCACCGGAAGAACCTCCAGGACAGCTTTGCTGAAGAATGCAAACCGTTCTCCCTCATCGGGCTGGCCATAATACCAGTCCCTGTTAAAGAAACGCTCATTATCCAGGAAATAAAATGGAATACCCTCATGCTCCAGTGTGAAGATTCCACAATATTCATGCCGCCAGGACAAGTCCACATAGGTATATCCCACAAAGCGCATTTTATTCACATACTCCGGGGGGATTTGCCTGTATTTCGGCAATACGACACGAATGTCCACGCCCAGCTTTTTCAGGGCTTTCGGCAGAGATCCGGCCACATCGGCTAACCCTCCTGTTTTCGCAAATGGTGCGGCTTCCGATGAAGCAAACCATATTTTCATCTTTTTCATGCTTACCCTCCAGTGGTTCAGTGAGAATTTCATCCACCAACATAGAACATTATACCACTGTTTTTCCTCCTGTAATCTCCAAATTTTTATTGCGCAAAAGCCTGGTTTGCTTATCCCAATCCGAAAATACGTGCAATCATTGTAACCGCGAAGCATATCACAATGCCCGTCAGTGTAGGAATCAGGAAGGAAAGAACAGTCCATTTCGAGCTTAAGGTTTCCTTCTTTATTGTCCACAGGGTTGTGCCACAAGGGAAATGCATTAAAGAAAACAGCATGACGCAAATTGCGGTAAGTCCTGTCCATCCATTGTCGGTAAGCAGCCCTGCCAGTTGTGACAGGCTTTCATATTTCATCATATGCCCTTGCTGCATATAGCTCATCAAGATGATGGGCAATACGATTTCATTGGCTGGTAATCCAAGGATAAACGCCATCAGAATAAACCCGTCCATGCCGATGAGCCGGGCAAAGGGATCGAAAAAGTGGGCGCAATGATTTAAAACGCTTGCCCCGCCAATATTGATATTGGCCATCGCCCAGATGATCAAGCCAGCCGGTATTGCAACCGACATAGCCCTTCCCAGAACAAACAGCGTCCTGTCCATCACAGAACGAACCAGGATCTTCCCGAACTGCGGGGTACGGTATGGAGGCAGCTCCAGTGTAAACGAAGATGGAACCCCTTTCAAAATGGTTTTTGACAGAAGCTTTGAGACAAGCAATGTCATGAGTATTCCCAATAGAATTAAAAGGGTTACTGCCACCGTGGGCAAGACAGATCCGATAAGCTTTGTACCGGAAACGGAAAAGAATATCGCCGCAACGGCGATCAAAGTAGGGAAACGGCCATTACATGGAACGAAGTTATTTGTTATGATGGCTATCAGCCGCTCCCTGGGAGAGTCAATGATCCTGCATCCCACCACACCGGCAGCATTACATCCAAAGCCCATGCACATGGTCAGCGCCTGTTTCCCATGGGCGCACGCCTTTTGAAAGAAATTATCCAGGTTAAAGGCTACCCGGGGCAAGTAACCCAGATCCTCCAGCAGTGTGAACAAAGGAAAGAAAATTGCCATGGGCGGCAGCATCACTGAAACCACCCATGCCAGCGTCCGGTACATGCCCAATACAAGCATGTCATGCAGACATAGCGGAGCCTTGACAAGAGTTAAAAGAGCTGATAATTTGCCTTCCACCCAGGAAAAACCTGATGCGAGCAATGCAGACGGATAATTCGCTCCTGTTA
>JAGOJH010000145.1 GCA_017995215.1 Thermoclostridium sp. | reverse complement strand
AAATATTATGCGTCGTTACCAGGCTGCCCGTTTCCTGATAATTGAGCATTATCAGGTATAAAGCGCTTATCCAGCCTTCCGTTACAGCATAAAGCATATCTGCCTCGGCAGCCTCAATACGGTTTCCACACAGCTTGTAATATTTTATGATTTCATCCGGCATCAGCTCAAGGGTTTCTTTTGTAATATAGTGTAAATAGCCCTTAAGGGAAAGCTCTTGCATGCTTCGAAGCTCAATAAAACGTGTCACCAGGACGATTCGCAGATGATCGATTTCATTGACTGCCAGAAACTCAATGAAAGAGCCTGCCTCCGTATTGTTCAGTAAATGGTAATCATCAATCACAAGTACGGTTTTTTCGGGTAAATCGATATCCGCAATAAGCTTCAGGGTTTCCTGAAAAGAAACCTGATCATTGGGGAAACCAAGCGCTGTAAGAGTATCGGCAAGTTTATCATCAATTTCAGACAGTAAATTGCAAAATCCGTTCCAGAAATAATAAGTTGAATCATTATGAACCTTTAGCCATAATATGTTTGCATTGGCATCCCTTAAGCTCTCTCTGACTGCAGTAGTCTTTCCATAACCCATGGGTGCTTCCACGATTGTGAGGGGATAGTTCAGGATATCGTAAACAGCTTCCCTGATCCGCTCAGGAAAGTATAAAGTTCTTGCTTTGTTCTGTTTGTGCATCGCCCATCCCCCGCAAGTTTAGACAACAAAAACAAAATATGTTGAAATTTCGCATAAATATCTTAACATTAAGTGAGTCAATTTTCAACAAGCTACAAAAAATCATTTTTCCCTTAAATGAACGATGCAGATTTGGAACCTTGATGTGATAATTACCGCCAATATGATCGGAAGCTATTGCTTTAGGGCGAAGCTCACTTTGGATTAGAACGAATACCCTATTGTAAAAAATCACCCTTCGGGTGATAGGAAAACAGAAGATTCGATCTTACACTGAAAAGGTGCTGGTTATTCATTTTTTCGGAGGCTAATGCATGAGTCGGATAAAAGGTGTAGCACCATTGGATGATTACCGTCTGGAGATCATGCTCGATAACGGTAGCAATATAATTTTGAATATGGGCTCCCGGCTTCACACAGTCAGATTTATCATGCTTTCCGACAAAGAGTTTTTCAAAAAGGTCTCCACAGACGGGTTTTGCATTACCTGGGAAGGCAAAATAGAGCTTTCCTACAGGGAGATAATCCAGCTTATTCAAAAATGATAAAAGAAATCGATATGCTGAACAACTTGTAGCCTCATCAAAAGAACTCCTCCCGATGTGGGAGGAGTTCTGCAATGTCTGATATCTGCCTTATTTGTCTGTCTAATCAACCTTCTGCAGCACAACCCGGATATACTCCTGCTCTTCCTGGGCCTCTACTGACTCGATAATCATATCCGGAAATACCCCCTGCATTTCGCCTAGAAACTGCTGCCAAAGCTCGTCATTGGAATAGTATAGCTTTACTTCAACAGGTTGTTCTGTTGCTGAAGCATATTTTTGATTTGCACTATCCAAATTATCGCAATTGCTGTCCGCTCCATTATCCAGCTTTCTCTCGATAGCCGTTATGGCATCGAGTGCTTTCGCTATGTCGGCTGTTTGTATTCTGATCCATGTGTCGAACCCTTCAAGCCTGTTCATACTCCTTGTGGCAGCCAGGGAAAACATGCTATCATCCGGAACCATGACAACTTTTTCTTGTGACTGCAGCGGCCCCACATCTGTCATAAAACCAAAGTTTTCTGCTGCTTCAGGAGATTTCATAGATGCTGTTAATGCGCTATCTGCCTGGTAATCTGAGGCGGTAGGCGGCGTAGCTCCGGCTGGTGCCGATGTTGTTAGCGCTGTTCCCTGTGCTGGTTCTGATGCTGCCACCTTGTTGCTAGTATCTGCTGCCATCATTGGTGCAGTTGCAGCCTGCCCGGGAGCACTGCTGTCATTAGTTGAGAACAACCCGGAACGAACAAGCAAACCCAATGCAATCACAAGAACAAAGCCCGCTGCTATTTGAGAAAACAACCGAATGTTAACCAATCGCTTCCTTTTAACTGCAGCTTCTTCCTTTGCCGTTTCAAGACGTTTATGCAGGGAGGCTTCAAAACCATCCGGCAAATCTTCTTCCAATTCGCTTGATGATGACAGAATTGTCTTCATCAAAGCCAATTCACCGGCACATGTTTCACATGTTTGAATATGCTGTTCAAAAGCCTGTTTATCTGCATTAGATAATTCTGAGTCCAGGTAAGCAGACAGGTTCTCCAAACACAAATCACAACTGTTCATGAATCCCCCCCCTTTCTATTCATTATGACGACATAATCCTGAAAAAGTTCCGGCTTTTTTAGAATAACCTGCTTTAAACCTTCTCTGGCACGATTAATTCTGGATTTTATTGTTCCCTCGCTGACATCCAGTGAATGGGCGATATCTTTATACGATAAATCCATTAAATCCCTTAAAACTAAAACCTGGCGATGCTCAGCGGACAACGAGTCCATTGCTGATTTGACCAGCTGCCTGAGCTGCCGTTTTTCTGATTGCTCGTCCGGCCCCGGCCCTTCCTCGGGAAGCTGTATGGGCTGTTCGTTTTCACTGCCAGCAGCTCCCTGTTCCATAGAGATGACCACCGCTTTATTTCTTTTTCTTAAAAAGTCGGTGCACACATTCATCGCAATGCGATACAGCCATGTGGAGAAGCTGGCCTCGCCGCGAAATTTCTTTATGGAAACAAACGCGCGAACAAGTGTGTCCTGAGCAAGCTCCTGCGCGTCCTCCGGGTTTTTCGTCATACGAAGAGCAATATTGTACACTTTTTTCTGGTGAGCCTGGATCAAAGTCTCGAATGCTTCAATATCTCCCCCGGCAGATAATTCCACCAGGTTTTTCTCTGTGGTGTCCAATATTTAACCCCCTTTTTCTGTTGAAATCTCTTCTGTCCAGCCCTGGTAAAAATGTATAATCCGCCTTGTAAAATTTATTCTGCCATAGTCTGTTAAATGAAACATAACAAAGAAACGCATATTGTACACTATGTATGATTATTGTATAATAAAACTGTTTTGATTTCCATAACTTTTATAGAAATGTTACCGGCCACGATACGCAATGCTATGCCCCAGGCAGTATCATCATGGAAAACAAAACCACAAACAGACCAATAGTTATCAGTCACCATGCATTTGTGTAAACTTGCTGTCATCTGGGTAAACTTATAGCAGGCTCTCCCTCCGGAGTGAATTTTTTCATTCTGGTAGCTTGACAGCTTTTCCTTGTCGAAGGAGTTATTGATGAAAAACATTATCCACCGCATAAGGTTATCCATTGCTCTGCTCGTTGCCAAAGTAACGATTTTTTTTCTTCGTTTGGCAGGTTCCGGAGGTACAAGCCTGCCGGGAAAGCTTGCCATGATAATAGCTCCGGATATCCTTACGGTGCTTTCGGGAAAATATAGAATCATCATGGTCACTGGCACCAATGGAAAAACCACCACCTCCAGAATGATAGAACAAGTTTTGAAGGAAAACCGTATCGCCCATGTGGCCAACAAATCCGGTGCCAATTTGCTCAGCGGCCTTGCCACCGTATTGATATCGGATGTTGGAATGAATGCCAGGCCACGTTCTCAAACAGCGCTTCTTGAAGTAGACGAAGCTGCATTCAGGCTTTCATCCAAATATATGAAACCCGCAGTGCTGGTAGTTACAAATTTCTTTCGGGATCAGCTGGATCGATACGGAGAGTTGCATAGCACTTTAAAAGCTGTACGGGAGGGTATTTCCAGGCTGCCGGATACAACCCTGGTGCTCAATGCCGATGATTCACTTTGTGCTTCATTGGGTAAGGATGTTTCAAACCCTGTCATCTATTACGGAATGAACGAAATTGAGTTTCCAGATGAAAATGCCCGGTCCGAAAACCATGACGCTTCCTACTGTATGTATTGTAAGGCTAAATATGGCTACCGCTTCCGTTCCTATGGGCACCTTGGTCATTTTAAGTGCCCGGAATGCGGGTACAGCCGCCCTGAAGCGTTGATTCAGGTTGATAAGATCTTCTCCCTTTCAGGCGATTTTTCCAAAGTTGTTTTCAGCACGCCTTCCGGGCCCTTTACGGCGCAAATTAATTTACCAGGTTTATATAATATTTATAACGCACTTGCGGCGGTTTCCTTTGCCGAGGCGCTGGGGTTATCCCATGAGAAAACCATTCATGCGTTATCCCGTTTTGAGAGCGGATTTGGCCGGATGGAATCCATCTCTTTGGGCGAAAAAAATATCCAGGTGATTCTGATTAAAAACCCGACTGGTTTTAACCAGGTGTTAAACTTTTTAATGATGGTTGAAAACCCTGCTGTAATCTCTCTGTCGATCAACGATCTGCTGGCAGACGGCACCGATATCTCCTGGCTGTGGGATGTTAACTTTGAGGCCCTTGCAGATATTCAAAACAAGGTGTCCCGGTTTTTTATTTCGGGAATCCGGGCGGAGGATATGGCTGTGCGGCTGAAGTATGCAGGTATCTTTACCGATCACATCACCTTGGAAAAAGACTATGCAACACTGCTCGACAAGGCATTGGAAACCTTAAAGGCCGGAGAGACGCTTTATATCCTGCCTACCTATACCGCCATGCTGGATATCCGGAAGATACTGAAAAAACGATACCACCTGAAGAACTTCTGGCAGTAATTTGAAAGGACGTTGTATGTACCAGATCACCATTTGCCACCTGTATCCTGATTTATTGAACCTTTATGGGGATTATGGAAATATTCAGGCCCTGAAAAAACGCATGGAATGGCGTGGAATTGAAGTATCCATTGTGCCGGTATCCCTTGACGACCCTTTCCTTCCCGACGAATATGACATCGTTTTTATGGGTGGGGGCCAGGATTATGAGCAGGATATCCTTCATGATGATCTGCTTGGTCTGAAAAAGGCTAATATACTTTCAGCGGTAGAGGACAGTAAGGTTTTCCTGTGCATTTGCGGTGGTTATCAACTGATGGGGCAGTATTTCAAGCTGAACAGCGGTAAGGAAATCCAATGCCTTGGGGCCATGAACCATTGGACCATCGGTGGTGAAAAACGCCTGACCGGGAACCTGATTTTTTCAGTGGAAGGTTTGAAGCAGCAGCCTTCGGGCTATGTGGTCGGCTTTGAGAACCACTCAGGTAAAACCTGGCTGGGCGAGGGTGTAACCCCTTTGGGAAAGGTGATCCGCGGGTTTGGTAACAATGGTGAGGACGGTTATGAAGGCGCACGGTATAAAAATGTTTTTTGCTCGTATTCTCATGGCAGCCTTTTGCCCAAAAACCCCGGCCTGACCGATGAGCTGATCACCCTGGCATTGAAACGGAAGTACCCGGATTTTGTCTCTTTGCAGCCATTAAATGACTCTTTGGAATCAAACGCAAGGGCTGTTTTGATCAAAAGGTTTACGGGGAAATGAACTAAGCTTTTTGGCTCCTATCACTCGAAATGTTTGAATGGATGTTGCCAGTTTCGTTTTTGTTATCGCAACTGGCTTTTTGGGTCATTGCGGCTGGTTGTTTTAATTTTATGTAATATAGACCAGGTTTTAGCCAATCAAATATCAATTTCTCCGCTAAACACAA
>JAGOJH010000043.1 GCA_017995215.1 Thermoclostridium sp. | reverse complement strand
TGATATGGTAGACATAAGTAGTATCTTTGCTTTTGTACTTTATTATTCCCTTGTCGGGTAGTGGCACTTTACGGGATTGATCTAAAGCCATTTAAATTCACCTCACATGCGTATAGTATAATTATACCATACGCATATTAAAAAAGCAAGATAAAAATGCACTAAAAGGTCTTTTTTATCTTGCTTTTAGGGATGTATTGTATAAATAGTGTGGGAATTTAGGATAAAATGAAATATTTACAGAGAGCAATCATTGGAAATATGGCCCTGGAAAAGATAGAACGTCAATTCTACTTCCCAGTGTCAGCAATGAAGCAAAAGAATCGCCGGAAAAGAATCAGACTCATTTGAAAGGCTATCGTATATTTGATTAGAATACGATTAGAATTGTATTAATTTTTGTACCCGTTTTTGCACTCAACGCCAGCAAGCAGGAAAACTGCAGAATTTGTTAAAAATTTGACTAATTTATACGGAGGGTACTATACTTTGCAGGTACACAGTGAATATGCCTGAAAGAAAAGTGAGGTCTATGGAATGATCTATATGGAAAACCTCTGGAAGGTTTATAAAACAGGAACCATATCTGTTGAAGCATTAAAGGGGATTGATTTCAGCGTTGAAGAAGGCGAATTTGTATCGGTGATGGGCCCTTCCGGTTCAGGCAAGTCAACACTGATGAACATCATTGGCTGCCTTGATAAGATGACAAAGGGAACGTACACGCTGAACAATACCGATATATCTAACCTGACAGAATTTGAGCTTGCAAAAATCAGAAATACTAGAATCGGTTTTGTCTTTCAGACATTTAATCTGCTGCCTCGGATGACAGCACTGAAGAATGTGGAGCTTCCCATGATTTATGCCGGCGAATCGGCAAAAAAGAGAACTGAGAAAGCTATTGAAGCTTTACGCAAGGTTGATCTGCTTGAAAGAATGAACCATAAACCTAATGAATTGTCCGGTGGCCAGCGGCAAAGAGTAGCCATCGCCCGTGCCCTGGTAAACAACCCGAGTATTTTATTGGCCGACGAGCCAACTGGAAACCTGGACAGCAAATCCGGTGAAGAGATCATGGCAATCTTTCAAAGCTTAAACAGGGAAGGCGTGACTATTGTTCTGGTCACCCATGAGCCCGATATTGCCGCCCATACCCACCGAATTGTTACCTTCCGGGATGGTTTGGTGCTGAAGGATGAAAAGGTCGGAAAGCCTGTAGACGCGCTGCATGTATTGGATACCATGGTTAAACAGAATGTTATTTATCAGGAAAAGATAGTGTAGAAGGGGGAATAAAAAGTGAATAAAAACCTTGGAAGTATGGAAACCATGGAAATGGATGTTCCGGATAAAATGAGTCTTTTTAAAAGAATTAGCTGTTTGCTATTTTCACCATCTAAATTATTTTTGTTTGTTAAAAAGAAGCCAACCGTCCTTTTCCCCATCATTTTGATCTGTATTGCTGCAATTGCCAGCCAGCTTTTGCTGTGGGAACCGACAAAAAATTTGACCATGGATACACTTTATAATACCTATAAAAGCGTTGGGGCTGACGTTTCTTTCGAGCAGATAGAACAAATCACCAACGGATCCATGATTGCTTCCCTGTTCGTTTCTCCATTAACATACCTTATTGTTTGGCTGGTTACAACCCTGGTCGCCTATCTGATTTACAAGCTTGTGAAGTGTGAAAAGGGGTTAAAAAAATACTTTTCCATGACAGGTTACATCATGCTGATTACAATGGCAGGCCTGTTGATTAACTCCGTTTATATCTATCTTACAGGAAATGTTTCAACGGTTATGGTCACCTCACTTGCTTCGCTGTTTGACCCGGATTTAAGCGGAACTTTTATTTTTACGATGGCCTCTCAGATAGAAGTCTTCAACCTGTGGACATTTGCTTTGTTTGGGATGGGTTTTGTGTACACAGGCGGAACCGAAAAGAAAAAAACTTATGCCCTGACGGCGATTCTATTTGTAGTTGTAATGCTGGCAAGTGCGGGATTATCCCTCTTGAGTACCGGCTTACAGGATAGTATCCTGGGAAACATGGGGGCATTTTAACCCTGTCCGGTTTGGAGAAGCAAAGATATACCAAAACTATATTTTTATGAAGAAGCCTAAACATCAAAGGAGATTGTTTCAATGAAAAAATTTTTGATAGCACTGATAGTGATCGCTGCCATTGGCGGCTTGATATATTATAATCTGAGCAAGAATTCAGATTCTGCATTAACTTTAGGGTCCTCCGTACGCAATGCTGTTGCGGTTAAAACAATGACAATACAAACGGGCGATATATCTTCCTATGTAACCGCACCGGGAATTGTGAAAGAGGTTAGCAGGTCACAGGTTTTCTTTGACACACCGCTGCGCATTCTGGAGGTAAATGTCGATAAGAACGATCCTATTAAAAAGGACGAAAAGCTTATTAAGCTGGACACGTCCTCCCTCACTGAAGAGATGGAAAGGTTGCAGGTTCAAAAGGACATTCAGTCCATCACTCTGCAAAAGCTGGAGTCCGGACAGGGCCTTCTGTCCCTTGAGTCCTCTCTTGCTTCCGCAAGGAATGCGGTTGACCAGGCACTGGACAATCAACACAGAGCACAGGAAGAATATGAAAAGCAGCTAAACTTATATGAAACGGGTATTATTCCAAAAACCCAGCTGGATCAGTACGAAAAGGCAGTAACGGATATAGAGGCAGGTGTTGAAACAGCCAAATTGAACCTTGAATCGGCAGAAAAGGCGTACCAGTCCAGTATTGGCGGTCAGGATCTGGATATTCAGGCACAGATAAAAAGTATTGAGCTGCTCAGCTCACAAATTAAGAGTATTGAGAAAAACCTTAACAAGATAAGGAGCCTGGAAAAGGCTCCCATTTCAGGGGTTGTTACAGAAATAAATGTGACCGATGGCGGATATACAATGAGCGGGCAGCCGGCTTTTACCATTATTGACGCAGAAGAACTGCAGATAACCGCTACAGTAAGTGAATACAATACGAGGGGCCTTGCCTCGGGGCAGCATGTAAAAATAACCGGAGAAGCCTTAGGAGATGATCAGGAACTTTCCGGGGAAATAAAAGCGGTGGCACCTATAGCCTCCAGGGTGCAGGGATCCAGTGGGCTTGAGACCGTTGTTGAAGTCACCATCACACCAAAGGATGGAAAAGAACTGCTGAAGCCTGGACTAAACGTGGATTGTGACATCATAATCCAGGAAAAAAAGTCAGTTGTTCTGGCTGAATTCAATATCTTTCTGGATGATAAGGATCGCAGGCAATATGTATGGCTGATCGACCAGGAAACCATGACCCTCAAAAAACAATATGTCACACTGGGCATTTACTCGGACATGTCTGTGGAAATCCTAGACGGGTTGAAATCAGGGGATATAGTTGTGGCGGATCCTCAGCCAAGCATGAAAGACGGCGACAAAATAAAGATAGTGGAGTAGAAATATGCTGTTACTGGAATTGTTCAAACAGGCCTTTGACAGCCTGAAAGCGAATAAAATGCGGTCTTTTCTCACCATGCTTGGAATTGTTATGGGTGTATTTTCCGTCATTGCCATCATGGCTTTGGGCAACGCTACTGAAAACTATATTGCCAGTGAGTTTGAGAAAATTGGTGCAAATACCTATAACATTTACAACAAGGGAAGCGATATCACTGAAAATGATAAGCTGACTCTGGATGATATTGAATTGCTGACAAATAATGTCCCGGAGATTAAAAACATTACCACCATGGGGCAATGGTTTGGCCAGTTAAGAATGGGAACCGAAAGCAGATCTGCGATGATCTATGAGGTAACCAGTCAGTATAAGAATTTTACGGTCATAGATATGGCAGCAGGCCGGTTCATCAGCAATTTTGACGACACAGCCAGGGCAAAGGTCTGCGTTGTGGATCAAACCTTCGCAGAAAAATATTTCGGTAAGGTGGATATCGTTGGGGAAGAGCTGAGCCTGAAGCTGAGCCGCTATAATATCAAGGTCAAGGTCATTGGCGTTACTGTTACGGAAGATAATATGCTCACTGAAATGGCTGGAGACCAAATACCGGCCATGCTCTATATGCCGGTAAAAACCGTTCAATCCATTACAGGCTATGACAAGCTGGATACGATCATGTTTTCGCTGCAGCCCGATACCGATGTGAAGCTGGCTAATAACAAAATTATTGGCTTGCTGGAAAGAGCGCATCGCAGGGAAGACATTTACTATCTCCAATCCATGGAAGAGGTGCAGAAAATGTTTTCCGATGTGATCGGCGTTATAACGCTGGTACTTCTGGTCATCTCTATTATTACACTGATCGTGGGCGGCATTGGGATCATTAACATCCTTCTCGTATCGGTAACGGAAAGAATACGGGAAATTGGTATCCGTAAGGCACTTGGGGCTCAGAAGAGAGATATTGTCGTTCAGTTTTTAATGGAATCCATTATCATGACGGGGTTTGCAGGCCTGATCGGAATTATTTTGGGTGTTGTCGCAGGCAACGTGATTTCAACCTTGATAAAAATTCCCCCTGCTGTGGACGTCGAGATCATTATCTTGTCATTTTCAATCTCGGTTATACTGGGAATTGTATTTGGCGTGTATCCTGCAAAAAAAGCCGCAGACCTGGATCCTATCGAAGCCTTGCGATACGAATAGAGTGCATATGAATGCCTGTACGAAAGCTGAAATGGCGCTTTAGCACATTCCATTTGCATAAAGATTTTGCGCGTTGCTGTTTTATGGCTGAAGGAAATAAAACCCCCGTTAGCCTTTGGCAAAGGAACCTAAAAGAGAAAAAATGTTTAACGGGCAGAAACATTTGTTTCTGCCCGTTCTAACTCAAGGTGAAAAGCTTGTACTGAATTTTTTCTGATAGGTCAGCACATACTTGTCCAATAAGAGGTTAACCCGCTGTACTTCAACATTTTGCAGATTATAACTGTTTTGTTTCAGGAGACAATGCATCAGGCTCTGTAGAACTTTGATCAGAAAGAATAAAGTCAGCCTTCTCATCTTCGTGACCTCCTTCAACGGAAAAATGATAAAATACTATAAAACAGTTTAAAATCTGTTATAATAAGATTAGTCATGCCTTTGATGGTTTTCCAACGCGACCATATTCTGGAGAATCTATAATATGATATATACCATATTCATCAGAATAGAAACAAAAATATTTTAAAGAAGGTGATTCGATGAAACGAAAAATCCTTATTGTCGATGATGAAATAAACATCGTGGATATTTTAAAGTTCAATCTGAAAAAAGAAGGCTTTGACACGATAGAGGCTTACGACGGCAGGCAGGCCCTGGAAATGGTGGAAAGGGAAAAGCCCGATTTAATCCTTCTGGATATTATGCTGCCTGAATATGATGGTTTTACAGTTTGTAAAAAAATCCGGCAGACCATGAATACACCCATCCTGATGCTGACCGCACGGGAAGAGGAGGTCGACAAGGTACTCGGGCTCGAGCTTGGTGCAGATGATTACATCACAAAGCCCTTTAGCCCCAGGGAATTGATGGCCAGGGTGAAAGCCAACCTTCGGCGCGTTGTTGAAGATGCTCAAAAGGTTCAAAGTGAACTTTTAATTTGCGGTGATTTGTCTATCGATGTGAATCGTTATGAAATAAAGCGCAATGATCAAACCATCGAGCTGACTTTAAGGGAATTTGAGCTCGTAAAGTTCCTTGCGCTGCAAAAGGGTCAGATCTTTTCAAGAGAAAGCCTGCTGGAAAAGGTCTGGGGCTATGAATACTATGGGGACGTACGCACCGTTGATGTCACGGTCAGACGATTAAGGGAGAAACTAGAAAAAATCCCCAGCAAGCCCGAATATATTTTAACAAAACGCGGGGTTGGGTACTATTTCAATCCGTCATTATAAACACAATTCCGGGGGATATGAATGTTTTTTTTGAGAAGCTTGCAATGGAGACTTGTTATCATAATTGTACTGATCACCTTTGTGTTAATGTCTGTTATTTGGGTGTTTCTAACACTCAAGGTGGAAGACATTTTCTACAATGATTTCACAGATACGGTTACCGATAACTATGCATTTTTAAACATCAATGAAAACATGACTGTAAGCACTCTGCTCAAAAGCTTGGAAGAGCCCTATACCCTCAGTCAGCTTGCCGGAAAGGAAAAAAGCTATACTGTGATACGGGGAGATTCCCACGAAATTGTTTACTCCTCTGATGCGCTTTATACTGAAAACGCAGTTGATTTTCGCAACCAAATCCTTAAATCTGAAAACATGATGTCGGTTATCGGGGGCGATGCCGAAGGAAAAGACAAGAAAATTACCCGTTCCATGAAGGGTGATTTCTACGACTATGTGAAGAGGCAAACCCTTGTAGACGGCGAATATGTCCTTTATTTCAAATATAACCGCTCTCAGGCTCAGGAAATTATCAGGGAGTTTGGTAATGTTATTGTCACTGGCATGGCTGTTGCGGTTGTCGCAGCCATTGCCATCGGTTTGCTGTTGTCAGGAACCATTACGAAACCAATTATAGACATCATGCATAAAGCTGAAAACATTACATCGGGTGATTTTGAGCAGGTTCTCGAGGTGAATTCCGACGATGAAATCGGAAAGCTGACCAGTACCTTCAACTATATGACAAACCAGCTAAAAAGCATGCTTCATGAAATATCCTCTGAAAAAAACAAGTTTGAAATGATCTTGAACTATATGACGGATGGGATTATTGCCTTTAACCGGGATGGGTTGATTATTCACATCAACTCCGCGGCCTTTCATTTTTTGGAATTGCAGCAATCCGACCTGAGCTTTACGGGCATCATGGAAAAAATGGGCATTGACTGCACCATGTCCAAGATTCTTGAACAGGATTATCTAAAAGCGTCAGGCAGAAACATTCATTTAAAGGACAACTTCTATAAAGTCAGTTTCGCTTCATATGACGATAAGAAAAATACTGTAGGGGGCGTTATCGCTGTCATACAGGACATCACCGAGGCACAGAAGCTGGATAACATGCGAAAGGAATTTGTTGCCAACGTATCCCATGAATTGAAAACACCATTAACATCCATAAAAAGCTATTCTGAAACCCTGTTGGATGGAGCCCTTGAAGATCGTGACACGGCAAAGAACTTTTTGCAGGTCATCTACTCTGAATCCAACCGAATGGACAGGCTGGTGAAGGATCTGCTTCTTTTATCGAAGCATGACAGTGGTATCAAGCTGAACCTCCAAAGCATATCTCCTCTGGAATTGACACAAAGCGTTCTGGAGAATCTGAAATTGGCCATCGATGAGAAACACCAGCAAGTGACGCTTACTAAAAAAGAAGACACACCTCGGGTATTCGGTGACTGGGATCGGCTGGAGCAGCTTTTGCTCAATGTGGTCGGCAATGCCATCAAATATACGCCCGATCATGGCCAGATAACGGTTTCTGTAGGAAAAAGAGATGAGTATGCCTGCATTTCAGTTGTGGATACAGGCATTGGAATTCCTGAAGAAGACATAAAAAGAATATTTGAAAGGTTCTACCGTGTGGATAAGGCACGATCCAGACAAATGGGAGGAACCGGGCTTGGCCTTTCTATTGCAAGGGAAATTGCAATATCTCATGGCGGTTCCATCGAAGCAAGCAGCGAGCCTGGCAAGGGTACAGAAATTACTATTTTATTGCCCGCCGATAAAGCTTCGATTCAATAATGCATTCACAGGTCAGGGGGGGTGTGCATTACTTTGCCTTACCCATTTCTTTCAGGGCCTGGAACCGTCTCTTGGCCTGAAACCGGCAATTATGAACGGTAACCACATTTTAAGCGCCCGGTAATGGAATTGTAACAAATTCCGTGTATAATAAAGGAAGAACCAGCGATCATGTGGTGTCTTGCTGATAAATTGCAACCATTGGTTGTTTGTTATGTAAATAGTGCTTCCTTCCCTCGTGTGTTGGCCTGCGCCAGTCACAAACCGAAGTTTGTAGGAAGTACAACAGTTTTGAACCTCGCCAGGAGTGCTTATATGATAAAAAAACTTATGTTCATACTGCTGGTTGTCTTTATGCTTGCAGCCGGCGCAGTGGTTTCCATGGCAGACGACGATCCCATTCTTGTCAAGAACTTTATTGCTGATAAAAATGGATTGTCAGGTTTACCTGCCCCGAAGAGTTCAAGTGAAGCAATGTACATAGAAGAATACTCACATCAAGCGGTCATTGACCAATACAGCGATATTTTTTTCAGCGAGACAGAGCTTGCCGGTGGTGTATACCTGAAGGAAGAAAGCATCAATCTTGTGAAAGACGTAGACAGCAGCAATATTCAGGATTATAAGCTGACAGTAACGTTATTGGATACCGTAAAGCTTGCCGAAGGGGATTCCATCGTGGTGATGGCTTTTGTCAAGAAAGAGGACACTTATACACAGCTCACCATTCCAAGGTATTTATCTACTCCCTGGTCACGCTTTTATAAGTTCAGGCTGCCCTATACAGGCAAAGATAACCCCAATCATGTAAGGGTGGTTGCATTCCTGAAAAGCCAATGGAAATCTCTTGAGCTTGGGGTAAATCTGGAGATCACCGATCGATCGGAAATTATCGTGGCTGAAACCCCAGGCTTTAACCTGAAGAACAGCTTAATCAATTCCTGGGATACGATCAGGCGGGTGGAAAGCATACTGAAGTAACGGGGTAAAGCATGCGCGTATCACTAGAGTTTAAAAAGTCCATACTGATGATATTGTTGCTATTGTTGGGTGTCTTTCAGATGGGAATTCTTTGGAGCGATAAAAGTCCGGGAGTTCCTTTTCCGTTTTTATCGCAAAGTTATTGGCCAAAAGCCGAAACGGTAAAAATTGATGAGATGAAGGGTTTATACATCCATCCCAAAAGAATTGCTGTGTCTGATGGAGGAACAGGAATTACAGACGGCAATGGAAAGTATTGGCCATTGTCTTCAGACAGTGATATCTATAAGAGCATTTGGGCTGACCTTTCAACAAGCTATATCAAACAGGTTCTTGAAAAGAAGCCGGAGAGTGAAAATACTTCCGACTGGAACACCATCATGAAGATGAAATGCATCATCGTTGAGTTTAAAAACCCTATTCCAGTGGGAATCCTTCAATGGATGTCCGGGACGGAAAAGCCTGTCCTGCCCCCCTTTAAAGAAGTTCGTATGATCGCACTGTTCCCGGAGAGCATTAACTACAACGAAAGCATTGTATACCTGACGGACGATGGTGAAAAGGCATATCAGTACGTTGTTGTGAATGAAGCGGGCATGAAAAAGGAAGACTATATTGCCCTGATGGACGGAATCGGGGGAAACAGTGCCATTATCCCCATGACGCTTGTAGGAACCTACCACCCGGTGAAGAATGATGATCTTCTTACGGTTCTGTCCGATAAAAAGGAAGAAAGGATCATATGGGATCTTGCTGTAAAAACACCAAAGGAAATTGTCCTGCAAAGGGATAATGTGGACACCATTCAGGAAATTCTTTTGGATTCGGGGTCCAAGTACACCGAGTTCAATGAAGATGCCGGGCTGGATGCAGACAGAACCGAAGTACTGTTTTCCGATGACGAAAAAATAGTGCGTTATTATCAAAACGGCTTTTTGGATTACAGGTTCAGGGAGATCAAAGGTGTCAAGGGTACTGTGGAGGAGGCGTTTGAAAAAGCTGTTGCCTTTATCGAAACCAGGCGCAAAAAAGTCATTTATGAAACCGATATCAACCTGTGTGAAATCGACGCTAAAAATGAAAATTACTATAAATTTACCTTTGATTATATTTTCGATAACATGGACATCGAGGTTCTGGATGAGAAGACTAAAACCATTGGCCCGGTCATCACCATATGCGCCAACAGAGAGCATGTGCTCGATGTAAAGTGGCATATTAAAACCCTGGAATATAACGATTACCATAATTATTACAACCTGAACTTTTATGATTTCTATGAAAACCAACTGGTTCTGGAGCCCCGGTTTGAAGGAGAAATTCAGGATATTTCCATTCGGTATCTCTACAGCGATTACGGCATGCGTGCCGAGCCATACTGGCTGATTGAGACCGATCAGAAATTCTATCTGAAAATGAGGGGGGAGGTGGAATGACATGAACTGGCGCAGAGCCAAAAACATACTTTTGATGGTATTGGTACTGCTGAACGTCTTTTTGTTTATCAATGTTCTGAGTGTGAAGGATCCGTTTGATATCACCGGAAAATACCAAAAAGACGCCAAAAAGGCTCTTCAGGCGGCAGGTGTCACCGTAAGCGGAAATATTCCGTCCTCTTCTCCTGTGGGCAGAATCAGCTTCAGTCAGCGAGAGGCATCATATTATACTGAGTTTGTACACCGGCTGACAGGGCTGAATGTGGAAGACTCCGCCTGGGCTTCCGACAACATATTTAACAATGGCGGCACTAGCTTAAGCTTTTCAGATGAAAATTTTACCCTTGAAACCAGTGAAGAATTGTTTCCAACTGAAAATACGAAAAAGCTTGATCAAAAGCTCAAAAGCTGGCTAAGGGAAAAGTTCGGAAATGAAGCTTTTGTACAAGATGGTTTTGCTCAAAACGGGGATACAATCACAGCAGAGTATGTCCGAAAATATAAAAATCTTCCACTGTTTGCACAGAGAATCACTTTTACCATCACAAACAACAGGCTTGCCAAAATGGAAGGAAGCCTTAAGCTGCTATATGACATTAAGGCCAGTAAGTCTACCAATGAAATCATTTCACCCAATATCGTGCTTTTAACGGGCAAAGACAAGGTTCAGGGCATTGTCAGCTCCATTGATCTGGGCTATCTTAGCCTGCAGGGAGATGATCTGTATGATACGCCCGTCTGGCGTATAACACTTGCCTCCGGTGAAAAAGCGTGGTTTAATGCTTATACCGGAGAATTTCTTGAGTGAACTCCTCACCATTCATCAATAAGCTATGTTACACTGGCTCATAGCTGTCTATGATAGTTATAAACGGTCTGGGAGCGTTTACAAAACAGCTGACGGATCTTTTCTGCATAAGAGCTCTTGTCTTCATTGTGGCAGGTCACTGGGAAACCAGGTACAGCGAAAAAATCGAAGTTGTCCTTTATTATCAGATATATTATAATAGTTACAGATTCCGGGATGTGCAATATGGTTTACTTTGGCCGGATGACTGAAATGAAACTGTTTTTTACAAAAGAACAGGAAAGATGGTGTTGGACATTGGAGAAACTGGTTATCCACGGGCAAAAACGGCTTAAAGGTGAAGTAATCGTCAGCGGTGCAAAAAATGCAGCAGTAGCAATTCTTCCTGCGGCAATTCTGTCGGACAGTAATTGCATTATTGAAAACATACCGGATATACTGGATATTTCCATTCTTAAAAATATTCTCACAAACCTCGGGGCGAAGGTCGAGCATCTGAACAGTACCTCTATTCGAATCGATTCATCCAATACAATTTCTTATACCGCTACCGACAAGCAGATCGGAAAGCTGCGGGCTTCATACTATCTGATGGGGGCTTTACTGGGCAGGTTTAAAAAAGCGGTTGTAACCTTTCCGGGCGGTTGTGATTTTGGCGTAAGGCCAATCGATCAACATATCAAAGGCTTTGAAGCCCTTGGGGCAAAGGTTGAAATTGAACATGGCAGGGTGATCATCACTGCGCACAAGCTTATAGGTGCGCCAATATACCTCGACGTTGTCAGCGTAGGTGCAACCATCAACATCATGCTTGCGGCTGTGAAGGCCGAAGGCATCACCACCATCGAAAACCCGGCGAAGGAACCGCATATTGTCGACCTGGCAAACTTCCTGAACGCCATGGGGGCAGATATAAAGGGTGCCGGTACAGACGTCATAAAAATAAGGGGCGTTCGTGAGCTGAAAGGCGGGCACACCTATACCATCATTCCCGATCAGATCGAAGCCGGCACCTTCATGATCGCTGCCGCGGCCACCCGGGGAGATGTCCTTGTGAAAAACGTTATTCCGAAGCATATGGAATCCCTTTCAGCCAAGCTGCAGGAAATGAATGTAAGGGTGGATGAACTTGACGACAGCATCCGGGTATCCTGTAAGGAAAAAATTCAGAAGGTGAATATAAAAACGTTACCCTATCCGGGTTTTCCCACCGATTTGCAACCACCGATAACCGCCCTGCTATGCAGGGCCCAGGGTACCAGCATCATCACTGAAGGGGTTTGGGACAACCGGTTTCAGTATGTGGATGAATTAAAGCGGATGGGCGCAAAAATTAGGGTAGAAGGCCGAATGGCTGTCATTGACGGAGCTGCCAGGCTTACAGGCGCACCCATCCGGGCGCTTGATCTCAGAGCGGGTGCTGCCATGGTCATCGCCGGGCTGATGGCCCGCGGGGAAACGGTAGTATCAAACATTGAATATATTGACAGAGGGTACGAAAAGCTTGAAGAAAAGCTGAAAGCACTCGGGGCGGATATACAAAGGATACAGGAGTGAGCGTACGGTAATGATAAAACTTACCAGCCTTTTTAGCGGAAGCAGCGGTAACGCCATCTATGTCACCAATAACAATACCCACCTTCTGGTTGATGCCGGGATTAGCGGGAAAAGGATCGAGGAGTCTGTTACCTCCGCTGGGGTTCGCATGCAGGATATTCACGGCATTCTGATCAGCCATGAGCATATGGATCACATATTGGGTGCCGGTATTCTGGCACGCCGATACAACACACCCATATACGCGAATAAAAACACCTGGGAAGCTATGCGCAGTGTTCTGAAAAAAATTCCCGAGCAATGCATACGCACCTTTGCTACCGGAGAATGCTTTGAAATAGGGGATATCGAGGTGCATTCCTTTGCCACTCCCCATGATGCCGCCGAATCAGTAGGCTTTAATTTTAGATATGAGAACAAAAAGGTGACGATCGCTACAGACATCGGGCACGTCCACCAGGCGTTGCTTTCAAACCTTGAAGGCAGCGACATGGTTTTAATAGAATCAAACCACGACATTGAAATGCTGAAGGTGGGCAGATACCCATGGCCTTTAAAGCAGCGCATTCTTGGAGACTCCGGGCATTTATGCAACGAGCTGGCAGCAAAGGTGGTAACCCATCTGGCAGGCAAGGGAACGCAAAAGTTTTTGCTGGGACATCTGAGCAAGGAAAACAACTTCCCGGAGTTGGCCTTTGAAACAGTGAAAAGCTCATTGCAGGAAAAGTGCATTATCGCCGGGAAAGATGTATATCTGGGTGTTGCGCACCGCGAAAGGCCCAGCGAAGCAATCTGCGTCTAGCACCCAGGTTGGATGAACACTCTGCAGGGTTGGGCGACCTGTAGCAGTAGCAGTGCCCGAAAGGATATCGCTTTGCAAATACAAATCATATCCGTTGGAAAACTGAAAGAGAAATATTTAAAGGATGCCGTTTTGGAATACACCAAACGGCTTTCTCGTTTCTGCAAAATAGAGCTGGTCGAGGCTGCTGAAGAAAAGGTACCCGAAACCCTGAGCAACCAGGAGGAAGATCAGGCAAGAAAACGGGAAGCCGAAAAAATAAGGTCTATGCTTCCCAAAAACACATTTACCATTGTCCTGGATCTGCAAGGGGAACAGCCCGATTCGGAGCAGCTTGCAAAAAAGCTTTCCTCATGGATGCTTCAGGGTAAAAGTCATATTACGTTTATCATCGGGGGTTCCATCGGACTAGACCGGCAGCTTGTTAAGGAAGCCGATTACAACCTCTGCCTTTCAAACATGACATTTCCGCACCAGCTGACCCGGGTTATTCTGCTGGAACAGATTTACCGATCCTTTAAGATTATCAATCATGAGACGTATCACAAGTAAGAAAATGAGAGCCATCTTTAAGATAAGGATGTATGCAAATAACATCATGATAAAGAATGGGCCAGGTTAAACATCACAGCACAATTGGTTAATTCTTTCAGCCACCTGGTTCAGGTGAACAATTTCATCCTGAAGGTTGTTGGAGATGATTGCCTTGGGCATGCCATAGATCGTAGAAGTTTCTTCAGACTGGGCGAGCACATAGCTACCCTTTGCCCTTGCAACCTTAATGCCCTCCATGCCATCGGCACCCATGCCGGTCATTACAATGCACAAAGCACTCTTACCATAGGCCTGTGAAGCGGAAGCCATCAGCAGATCTGCTGATGGGCAATAATGATATTCACGGAAGCTCTCTTTGGGGTACAGGGTGAAAACACCTTTTTCCTCAAGCTTCATATGCATGCCGCCCGGACAGATATAGGCATACCCGGGCAACAGCACTTCACCGGCCTCTGCTTCCTTCACCCTAATCCTGGATTCCTTGTTCAGCCGTTCCGCCAATGGTTTTGTGAATGTCGGAGGCATATGCTGCCCAATGACAATGCTTGAGTGAATATCAGCAGAAATTTGGGGGATAAAATGGGCCAGCGCTCGCGGCCCGCCCGTGGAAATCCCAATGGCTACCAGACGGAAAGGTTTCTGTGATAAAATCAACTCGCTATAAGTTTCTTTTTCGGGGATTCCCGCTGTTCTGGGTTTTAACTTACCAAATTGTTTTAGGCTGGAATTATCACTGCGTGATACAGGAGTTATATTGATGACGGCTTCTGTGACCATACGAATTTTTTCAACCAGATTTGTTTCTGTCATGGTATCTTTATGAATATAGTCTACAGCACCTTTTTCTAAAGCTTCTATCGTTTCTTCGGCACCATCATAAGACAAAGAACTGACCATGATCACAGGTGTGGGGCATTCCCGCATAATTCTTTCAAGAGCCTGTATACCTGAAAAACCGGGCATGTTAATGTCCATCGTGATCACATCGGGCTTCAGAACAGGAACCTTTTCAACTGCTTCCAGACCGTTACTGGCGATACCGATGACCTTGATGTCCGGACTGCTCTCCAGAAGGTATCTGATTTTCACACGCATAAACGATGAATCATCAACAATTAATACCTTAATCATATCTTTTTTCTCCAAAATCTCTTTGTATCCTGACTTCAGATTCATAAAAAAGATTTATATTCCTATTATAACAATCAGAAAGGAAAAATAAAAGACATATTCAGCTTTTGGTCTTATCTATTTCCTTTAAATAGTAAGATATTATTTTCACCAGGCTTATCATGTGTTATTGTTTCGGGTGTGAACACTACTCCAAAATCGTTATAACCATTCTCACCCCTTTCAATGAATTGATTTTGTTGCCGGCATGTGGTAGCATTATGTCTATTCCAAACAAAGGAGGATTTTACTATGGTTCGATTTAAAACACCCTATGCACCGTCAGATGTGGGCTATAATGCAGACAGGTTAACAGTTCTGGATACGCACTTTCAAAAAATGATGGACGCGGATGAAATTTTCGGGGCATGGTATTGCCTGGCGAGAGATGGAAAGGTTTTTGCTAATAACGCCATGGGTAAATTCTGCTACAAAGACGAGGATGCCCGTGAAATTCAGCCAGATACAATACAAGGTATTGCTTCCATTACGAAACTAATAACTGCTATCGCCATTTTCAAGCTTGTTGAGGACGGCATGCTTCGCCTCAACCAAACCGTAGGTGAATTTATTGATGAGTTCAAGTATCCTCCCTTCGATAAAATCAACCTTGCACAACTGTTATCTCATACTTCAGGCATGCCATCCGATCCCGGAACGTTTGACAACAGGTACTTTAAAAGCCAGTGGGATTTTATAGAAAAAGCCCAGGGAGACAATTGGATTGAAGCTGGCCTGCAAGCAGGGATGCGTAAAGAGCCCGGAGAAGAATGGGCTTACTGCAGCTTCGGGTATGCCATTCTGGGTGAGATCATTACAAGGGTCAGTGGAGTATGTGCAGAAAGTTATATTCTGGACAATATTCTCAAACCCTGTGAAATGACGGATTCAGGTTTTGACATCACTGTAGAGCAGGTGAAACGCCATTTCATTCATAACGAAAAAGTGGAGAAGGAAATTCAGAATTTTCTGGAGCATGGTAAGCAGAGTGAAGGGATATGGGATAAGGTTCCCCGTACAGCCGGTGATATCTTCTCTACCACGCTGGATCTGGTCAAACTGGGTACGATGCTGCTGAACAAGGGCACCTATAACGGAAAACGTATCGTGGGCAGAAAAGCCGTTGAAAAAATGACGGAGTTTTATGTTACCACAGAAGTGCGGGATTATTGCTGGAATGCCGGCGGTGTTCTGCGCCAATACGGGCTGGGCCCGGATATGCGCTGCAACCTGGCTTCTTTGTATACCAGGGGAACCTACTTCCATGAAGGTGCCGGGGCGGCGTGTTTGATTATCGATCCGTTTGAAAAGCTGGTGACTGCATGGTTTGTACCCTGGAGAAACGATAAATGGTGTGCACATGGCTTATACAATGCTGCAGCGATCATGTGGTCAGGGCTGGAGTAATCAACGAACCACCACACCAGAAATGGGGTCTTACAAGTTTTATGAACATTGTTTTAAAGAAGTTAAGGGTCATCAGGGAAGTTGCACTGGTCACCTACAAGGAATGGAGCGCTTATCGCACGCATTCCATGGTTTCTATCTTTGTGGGTCCGGTCTGTTTCCTTGTGCAATATTTCATATGGACGGCAGTATATTCGGGAAGCTCCAGCCTGAACGGCATGGAGCTTTCCCAGATGCTGACCTATTTTGGCGTAACAACACTGATGGGCTACCTGACGATGGACTTTGCCGACTGGAACCTCCAGATGCTGGTTCGAACCGGGAAGTTTTTAACCTTTGCGCTTCGGCCAATCCATCACAGGTTTTTTGCACTGTCCCAGAAAATAGGCCATCGGGTGCTTGGGTTGGTTATTGAATTTATCCCATGCCTGTTGATCTTCATTTTTTTGTTTAAGGTGGATATGCGCCCTGCCAGCTTCTTTTGGACAATCCTTTCAATAGCGCTGGCCTTTCTGATGAACCTGTACACCAACTATACCATCGGCATGACGGCTTTCTGGCTGGTTCAGGCCAGTGGGGTACGAGAGGTTTATCTGCTGCTGCAGAGCATTTTTTCCGGAGGCCTGGTTCCGCTGGTGTTTTTTCCGCTGTGGATACAAAAGCTGATGTTTTTCCTGCCGTTCCAATATGTTTCCTATGTTCCGGCCATGGTTTTTACCGGCAAATTCTCTCTGGCGGGGATCACCATGACCATCCCGCAAATTGTCGGTATACAGGCCATTGCAGTGCTGGCGACAGCCCTGTTCAGCGAAGTGGTATACAGGCTGTCAATCAAGAGATTTACCGGGGTAGGGGCTTAAACAGGAAATGAGGTTTTTATGGTTAAGAAATATCTTCGCATATACAAGGAATGCCTGAAGGTGTCTGCCGCCGCCGCACTAACCTATCGGCTCAATTTTCTGCTGGATAATATCATTATGCTGGTAAGCAATATCCTCTTTCCACTGGTGACTTTTATGATTTACGGAGCGGGAGGAGGGTTTCCCAACTGGACGCTGTACGAGGTGTTGTTGATTCAATCTATTTTTACCATTTCCAGTGGAATCGCCAATATCCTATTCAGCGGTGTTTTATGGGCAACGATGCGGCATGTTATCGAAGGAAGCCTGGAGATTGTGCTGATAAAGCCCGTGGACAGCCTTTTCTTTCTTGTTGCCTCCACCATTGACCTGAATCATGCAGGGCTTTTACTGGGCGGTGGTGTGATGTTTCTGATAGCTGCTGCAAATATTGGTGCTGTCTCTATTTGGATGATCCTGCAATCCATCGTCCTGTTTCTGGCCGGGATGCTGGTCATGATGGGGATATCCATGATGATGGCTGCTACGTCCTTCAAATGGGTTGCGAACTCCAGAATACCCGAAATATTTGACAGCATCAAATATTTTGGAAGATACCCTCAGGACATATTTCATAAGGCTATCCGGGGCTTTACTTCGTTTATTATGCCTGTTGCAATGGTGGGCTTCTTTCCGGCAGCCGCGCTGCTGGGCAGGGTAAACCCCTGGTCCTTTGCTGCCATAATCCCTTGCGCTTTATTTGCTGCAGCCGGAGTATATCTCTATAAGCATATGGTTCACTTGTATGAAGGAGTTGGAGGATAACTGTGGAAGAGATCATCAAGGTTCGAAACTTAACAAAAACGTATACAACATATAAACGAGGAAGCGGTTTTGCAGAAACGGTGAAAAGCTTTTTCCACAGGGAAAAAATAACGGTGGAAGCTGTAAAGGATGTGTCCTTTGAGATCGGTGAAGGGCAGATTGCCGGAATTCTGGGCCCAAACGGGGCCGGTAAATCCACCACAATTAAAATGCTCACCGGTACCCTGTTTCCATCCAGCGGGGACATGAATGTAATGGGCTATATTCCCTATAAACAGCGCAGTAGCTATGTCACCCATATCGGTGCCGTGTTCGGACAGAAATCCCAATTGGTGTGGGATATTCCCCCACTCGACAGCTTTAATATGAACAAGGCGATTTATTCACTGACAGAAGCTGAGTTTAAGAAAACACTGGATGAATTCACCGAATTGTTTGATTTGAAGGATATCATTCAAAAGCCTACCCGGGTGCTGTCTTTAGGGGAGCGCATGAAATGCGAGTTCGTTATGGCGATGCTGCATAAACCAAAGATCGTTTTTCTGGACGAGCCCACCATTGGACTGGATGTGATCGCAAAGCAGCGCATCCGCACCTTTATCCGTGAAATGAACCGGAAGGGAACCACTTTCATTCTCACCACCCATGACCTGGAGGATGTGGAGCAGCTTGCACAGAAGGTGATCATCATCAACCATGGCCAAAAGGTTTTTGATGACACATTGATGAAGCTGAGGCTGAACCTGGGCGCCAAGAAAATTATCCACCTGCAGCTGGCCAGGCCGGTTCAGAGCTTTGATCTGGAGGGGATTCAAGTGGATGAAAAGCATTCGGAGCTGGAGTATACGCTGGAGGTAAACCTTGAGAAGAACTCCATCAGCACCATCATCCGGAAGCTTTCAGAGATGTGTGAATTCTCGGACATTTCCATCAAAGAGCTTCCGATGGAGAAAATCATCACCTCCATTTACGAAAGCGAAGACTGATTTCACAGCAACCCATGCTTCAAGGATACGCACCCAGGGAAAAACCGATATAGCATCTCAATTCCGGGTTTGATACAATAATCCCAGGAGGCTGAGGTTTTACATATGAAGAACAATGTTCATGCAGCACCGGTCATCAAATGGGCAGGCGGAAAAAGACAAATCCGGGATGAGATTTTAAAGCGTGTTCCAGGTGATTTTTCCACATACTATGAACCCTTTATTGGTGGTGGAGCCGTTCTGTTTGCGCTCTGCCCGAAAAAAGCGGTTATCAATGATGTGAATTCCGAGCTGATCAATATTTACCAGGTAATCCGGGATGATGTCGATGCGCTTGTGAACGATCTGAAAAAGCATGAAAACAGCAGTGAATACTTTTATGACCTGCGGAAAAAGGATCGGCACAGGGAAAGCTTTAGCCGGCTGAGCCCTGTGGAAAAAGCTTCCCGGATCATTTTTTTGAATAAAACCTGCTATAACGGCTTATTCAGGGTGAATCATGCCGGTGAATTCAATGCGCCCTATGGTTTTTATAAAAAACCCAATATTGTAAACGAGCGACTATTACGTGCTGTCAGCGAATACTTCAACCTTGCGCAGATCCAGTTTACATGCATGGACTTTGAAGAAAGTCTGAAAAGTATACAGAAGGATTCTTTTGTTTATCTGGACCCTCCGTATGATCCGGTGTCAACGACCTCAAATTTTACAGGGTATGATAAAGGCGGCTTTAATAAGGGCGAGCAAATCAGGTTGAAAAATGTGTGTGACAAGCTGAACAAAACGGGTGTCCGTTTCCTGCTGTCAAATTCTGCAACCGGCTTTATTACAGAGCTTTATAAAGAGTATAAAATCGATATTGTACAGGCGAAAAGGGCTATCAATTCAAATCCCGATAAGCGGGGAGAGATTGATGAAGTGCTTATCAGAAACTATGAGTAAGACCGTGCCTGTAAAGCCAACATGTATTCACCTTAAAGAACCAACCGGAAAGGCCGGAAAAAATTCTAAAGCGCGCAGAAATGAACCAAAATTGGAGATAGTATATAGAAGAGGAGAATGATGATGCAGGTTAACGGTCAAACAGACGGAATGAAAAGAAGTGCTCTTGATGTATTGGAGCAATTGTATGATATAAAGATACCAAGAGATCAAATCTTCACCGAAGAAATGGTTTTTACGCTGGCAGAGATTACCTGCGCAGCCAACCGGGAAATCGCCGTATACATCGACAGAAAAGGAAACGTTCAGGATGTCAGGGTGGGTGACAGCAAGACTGTCAGCCTGTCCGCGGCTGAAGGGCGAAGAAAAGAAACGGGTATTACAGGGGTTCGCTGCATTCATACCCATCCCGGCGGCTCAACGGAGTTATCCGAGCTGGATATCAGCACGCTGAAGCAGCTGCACCTTGACATGATGGTGGCCATTGGCACCATAAACGGAAAAGTGACCGGGGTATCGGCAGCCATACTGGATGAAGAACTGGAGAATGCGGAAGTTTTCGGCCCTTTCAGACCGATGCAGGCTGAGCTTCATAGCCTGATGGCATTGGTGACCGAGCGTGACAAACCGGGAAAAGAACTGAATGTCATTTCAAGGGATGGGCGGGAGCGTGCCCTGTTAATCGGCATTGAAACACCGCAGACAGCTTTCATCTCTGGTGTCAGCGAGGCCGAGATCTCGATGAAGGAGCTTATTGAACTATCGAAAACAGCGGGAGCCGAGGTGGTGGAAGCCAATGTCCAGAAAAGGCCTTCCCGGGATGCCGCTTACCTGGTGGGAAAGGGAAAGCTGAAAGAAATCAGCCAGACGGTGCAGACCAAAGAGATCGATTTAATTGTATTTGACGAAGAATTATCCAGCTCTCAACTGCGAAACATCGAAGCCCATACCGGAGTAAAGGTGGTTGACAGAACTGGTCTGATCCTTGATATCTTTGCCGGCAGGGCAAAATCGCGGGAAGGCCGGGTTCAGGTAGAACTGGCGCAGCTGAACTACCTGCTGCCAAAGCTGGCGGGGCAGGGAACCGCTTTGTCCAGGCTTGGCGGCGGTATTGGCACCAGAGGCCCCGGCGAAACCCAGCTTGAAACCGACAGAAGACACATCCGCAGAAGAATTGACTACCTGAAATCACAGTTGCAGGAAATACAGGGGCAGAGAAAGGTTGTCCGGCGGGAACGCGAAAAGAACAAGATGCCTGTTGTGGCCATTGTGGGTTATACCAATGCCGGCAAATCGACACTGTTGAATACGCTATGCTCGGCTGATGTGTTTGCCGAGGATAAACTGTTTGCAACGCTGGATACCACAACGAGAAAGTTAAAGCTGGATGATGCAGTGACTGTTTTGCTATCGGATACCGTTGGGTTTATCCGCAAGCTTCCCCACCACCTGGTGGAGGCGTTTAAGGCAACCCTGGAGGAAGCCGTTCTTTCCGATTTACTGTTAATCGTCGCTGATGCGTCCGACCCTTTCGCTCCGGATCATATCCGTGTCGTGGATGAAATTCTGAATGATCTGGGTGCATCCGGCAAGCCATCCATCGTTGTGTGGAACAAATGGGACAAGGTAGCCGAGGATTTCCGCACACCCTATTTCAGAGATGCCAGGGAAGAAATCAATGTCTCAGCCCTGACCGGCATGGGCCTGGATGACTTAAGGGCAGCCATCAAGCAGCGGCTGGAAACCAAGACGGAAGATGTAAAGCTGAACGTACCCTTTTCTGAAGGATGGGTTCTGCCGTATTTATACGAAAACGGCTCGGTGAAGACAGTAGCCTACAGCGAGAATAACTCCATGGTGGAAGTGGAGATTGATAAAAAGTGTTTAAGCCGTATCCGTCCGTTCATCGTTCAGCCGTCAGCTCTACAGCTGGCTGATCTGAAGGATGACAGCGTCAATGAGATATACGGATATGATCCGTCCTGCACACCGTAATTTCATACGAAAAATTTTTTAACGGCCGGTACATAAGGTGTACCGGCTTTTTCGCACCGTATAAGGCATGGAGTACTCTTTACAAATCCTCCACAAATCGATAAGATAGATGTACAATATGTTGAAGAATTTCGACATAAAACATACAATATATTGTAAAATGGGGGTAAAAGACCATGAAACTTTCAGAAAATGCAGTGAAAGTACTAGAGAGAAGATATTTAGCCAAAGACGAAAATGGCCAGCTAATTGAAAACCCCGAGCTGATGTTCAGAAGAGTGGCAAAAACCGTCGCAATGGCTGATAAGGACTATGTTGGTGAAGATGAGCTGAAGGCTATCGAAGAACGATTTTTCAACCTGATGACTCAGCTTTATTTTTTGCCCAATTCACCAACCCTGATGAATGCGGGAAGGCCTCTTGGCCAATTAAGTGCATGCTTTGTACTCCCCATTGATGACAGCATGGAGGCTATATTTGACAGCGTGAAGAACGCAGCGCTAATACATAAAAGCGGCGGCGGTACAGGGTTCAGCTTCTCAAGGCTGCGCGCGAAGGGAGCCTCAGTCAATTCCACCGGTGGTGTTGCCAGCGGACCCGTCAGCTTCATGAAGGTTTTTAATGCCGCAACCGAGGCTGTAAAACAGGGCGGCACGCGCAGAGGCGCCAACATGGGCATCCTGCGCATCGATCACCCGGATATTCTGGACTTTATCACCTGCAAGCAGAACAATGCCGATATCACCAATTTCAATATCAGCGTCGGTATCACCGAAACCTTTATGGAGGCCGTGGAGCTGGGCAAGGATTATGATCTGATCGAGCCCAAAACAACGCAAAAGGTTGGCAGCCTGAATGCCCGGGAAGTATTCAACATGATGGTTGAGATGGCTTGGAAAAACGGCGAACCGGGTATCATTTTCCTGGACAGGCTGAACCGCGACAACGCCACCCCCGAGCTGGGTGAGATTGAAAGCACTAATCCCTGCGGCGAACAGCCTTTGCTTCCGTATGAGGCCTGTAACCTTGGGTCGATTAATTTAAGCCTGATGGTAAAAGAAACAGATAACGGGTTGGAAGTGGATTATGACAAGTTAAAGGAAACTGTTTATGAAGCCGTGCATTTCCTTGACAACGTCATTGATGTGAATAAATACCCACTGCCCCAAATCGACCAGATGACCAGGGGTACACGCAAAATTGGGCTTGGCGTAATGGGCTGGGCAGACATGCTGCTGCAGTTGGGCGTTGCGTATAATTCCGAAGAGGCAAATGCACTTGCTGAAAAGGTGATGGGCTTTATCGGTGAACAAGCCCGTGCGAAATCCATTGAAATTGCCAAGGTAAAAGGTGTATTCCCGTTATATGACAAGAGCATTTTCAAAAAGGAAAAGATAAAAATTCGCAACGCAACCACCACCACCATTGCTCCAACTGGAACCCTCAGCATTATCGCCGGAGTATCCAGCGGCGTAGAGCCACTGTTCGCAATCTCTTTCATTAAAAACGTGATGGACAATGACGAGCTGGTGGAAACCAACCCAATCTTCAAGGCAGTGGCGGAGAAAAGAGGTTTTTACTCTGATGAACTGATGAAGGTGATCGCCAAAAAGGGAGGGCTTCATGGTGTGGATGAGGTTCCCGAGGATGTTCGGGATATCTTCGTCACAGCACATGACATCACGCCGGAATGGCATGTCAGAATGCAGGCTTCCTTCCAGAAGTATACCGATAATGCCGTATCCAAAACGGTGAACCTGAGAAATGAAGCCACCACAGATGATGTCCGTGAGGTCTTTATGAATGCCTATAAAGCCGGATGCAAGGGCGTAACCATATACCGCGACGGTTCCAGGGACATGCAGGTTTTGAACATTGGAAAGGTGAACAGCAAGGAAGAGGCTGCACCAAAGCAGGAAGAAAAGCTGACCGGTAAATTCAAAATCATTCCCAGGCCGCGCCCGGATATCACAAACGGTTTCACCGAAAAGGTTAAAACCGGCTGCGGAAACCTGTACATCACTGTCAACTACGATGAAAACGGAATCTGCGAGGTGTTTACAAACACCGGCAGGGCAGGAGGATGCCCGTCACAGTCCGAAGCTACCAGCCGCCTGGTATCCATTGCACTTCGTTCGGGTATGGATGCTGAGTCTATCATCGAGCAGCTAAAGGGAATCCGTTGCCCATCCACCATCCGCCAGCGTGATATGACGGTTCTTTCCTGCCCTGATGCCATTGGCCGAATGATTCAAAAGGTCATGGTGCACCAGAACGGTAATGGAAATAAAAATAGCAAGCTTGAAGCCGGTTCAGAGCCGATTCGCGGAGCCCTTCAGCGCCCCACAGCCCGCCAGGCAGGAGCGGTTGACCAGTTGAACGGTGGCGTGGAACCGAAGCGCAATCATCACGATGAAGGTAAATGCCCGGACTGCGGAGCATCACTGGAGCACGAGGGCGGCTGCAAGATGTGCAGAAGCTGCGGATACTCGAAATGCGGATGACGTCCTCAAATTTACAGGTATTTTGAACTTTTGTATGGTGTTTAAGGGGGGGTAGACAGAAAGAGACTGCCTACTCCCTTTTTCTAGTAATACCTTGAGATGATATCATGAACTACTTAAACAGCCATGTTTTCTTATATCCTATTGACAACACCAGGCTATTGCGACAGTATAAAGATACTACTGTGGTATTGAAATTGTTTTACAACAAAGATAACCTTGAAATGTAGACGCCATGATGTTTTTACGACGCAAATAGGGGGGATTATGATGAGTAATTACAAGAAGTTTTACTTATCTACCGTATTGGGAACCACCTTGATTTCGTTTTATCCTATTTATATGCTTATCAAAGTAATTGCAGATTACGCCGCAACAGGTTCCGTCGATATTGCGAATTATCCGAAGTACATTATTCCCTACACGCCTATCTCCATCGCATTAATATTTTCAGCTTGCTTCATGCCTGCGGCTTTTTCACTTTTTAAAAGATTTGCTTTACCGGTGATTTCGGCCTTAGGGATCATACTGTTCTTTATTGCTGAGTTTGCTCTTGAAAATATGGTTGTCATAGACGGCACGAATCTCATTACAAAAGTCGAGAACTGGCAAATGTTTTCTTGCGTAGCCACACCGCAAGTGCGATTAACTGCCGGTGACATTTTGGTTGGAAACTATAGTCCTGCACTTAAAACTCATTTTTACATCATCTCGATCATCATCATTTTAGCTGTAGTTAACGTAATCCATGGGTTTTCCAAAATGATAAAGACGAATGATTTTTCCAGGAAAAGCCCATTCATTGCACAGACCATATCCGTAACTGTTTTTATTGGGTTATGTATCTTCGCCTGCTTTACTGCCTTTTACAGGACGGGATCGATTTTGGTATCTCCTGTCTCTGCTGTTCTGATGTGCTTGTTCTTTATTACAATGGGGGTGACATCAGGAACGTACATAGGTTCATTCTTTTACAATAGGAGTAAGCTTTTGTCTGTTACCCTCCCCGCGGTCGTTTCACTTGTAATGACCCTTGTCATGTATGTTGGCGAGCTTATTTTACTGAACGGGAACCTGTATCAATTTGGAACCGGATCTTTGTTCAGGCCCGTTGCTTATTTACCTTTCACAATAGTTGATATCGCAGTAATGCTTATATCTGGAGTCATTACATATGTGATTATGCTGAAATTGAATAGTAAAACGGGAAACAAAAACCAAGAAAATGCAAAATCTTAAGAGAATACCCAGCCAGTGTTGAGCAAAACTTAAGTTAAAGGATCTCACATTACTCCTGATAAGATCCTTCGCTTCGCTTAGGATGACATCGCTGCGCTCAAGATAAAACACAAACCTCTGAAGCTTCATTCTGCAGGCTGTGCCTTCTGAGCACTGGATAGTAACAGAACATGATTTAACCCGCGAGTGTTTGGGAAACTAATTGGGACAGGGGGCATTGAATTCCCCTGTCCCAATTTTAAGAAGACTATTCAGAATCGTGCGTTACTACGATCCCGGTCCTGAAACCATATTGCAACCACTGTTATGTGTGCTTTTTGGATAAACCGACCTCCTGAACAAGCCACCGTCTTAACCATTTACCTGGATATTACCGCTGACAGAACTCAGGGTCAAGTCACTTCCCTGGTTTCCATAACTATAAATTCCGGTTTTCAGGTTTCTCTGGTGCAAATCGTTGTATTGAATGGACAGGTTTCCGGATACGGTCCTGGACTTAAGCAAATAGCCGTTCACAAAGTTGTTCAGGTAAACTTGGATGTTGCCGCTGGTAGAGGAGGACTCTAATGTTACGTCCCCTGTTAATGCTGCTTTTACATTTCCACTTTTTGAACCTGCCCAGCATTTTCTGACATTCACATCGAGATTCACTTCTCCACTGGTACTCTTCACGTTTAAGCTTTCACCAGCTGTGTTTGAAAGCTTAACGTCGCCGCTGATGGTTCCTACATCTGCATTGTTCATGGTAGAATTGTCGATCTCTATATCTCCGCTGGTGCTTTTAAGCTTACACTCAGCCGCTTTTAAATGGTTAATGTCAAGAGAACCGCTGAGTGAACTGTAGTCAATGATGTCGGCTTTTGTGTGATCCGTGTCTACATCACCACTTGTACTTTTAAGCGTGAGATCTCTGGCTGTGATGTTTTTTGCTTCAATGTCTCCACTGATTGCGGATGCCTGGATGACAGCTGCATTAGAATCTTCCGCTTTAATGTCTCCGCTGGCGCTTCTGATTTTAAGCTCATCCGCATCAATCCGCTTCAATGAGATATCTCCGCTTGCTGTTTCCGCATAAAAGCGCTCAGGCTTTACACTATCGCTGTCGATATCCCCGCTGGCCGTTTTGATATCAACAATACCCATACCTTCAGGAATTTCCAAATAAATAATCATATCATATGCTTTGAAGTTAAATAAAAACACCGCATTATTCACGATGCGAACCCCTGCGTAAATCGTATTTCCTTCCATATAGCTATAGAAATTATACTTCTGCTTTTGCCGTTCGCTTCCATTGTTAATATACCGGATATTGATTTGGCCGTTACTGGATTCTCTGACCCGAATATCCGCGCACAGACCATCCACGACAAGGTTTATTCTTTGATTGCCGAGCTCAGCGTTATCATAGCTTTTGCTAACATTATCCTGGAAGCTTTCGAAGTTCATGTTATTTTCATCGAAAGAACCGGGATGCCTTCCGACATAGCTTTCCGCAAAATCATTCAGGCGGGAAGCGGCGCGCTCAAAGCCGTCCTTCACCTTGTTGCCAAGCTCGGTTACATCCACCTTGCTGATAGCCTCAC
>JAGOJH010000144.1 GCA_017995215.1 Thermoclostridium sp. | reverse complement strand
TTGCCGCTGACTTCCTTCAGATTCCACCTCACGGTGGTCACCCTTGTCTTTGGCTATACACTTCCCACTACTAGGGTGTGTTCGGGACTTTCACCCGTTAGATTGCGCCCATGCTGGGCGCACATAATGAAAAGTATCCACAAGACTGTGGATACTTTTGGGATAACGAAATCAGCTATAATCCTTTACTATCAAGCCCTTTCGGGTTTGCCCCATATTTTGGAATTTCCGGAGGAGAGTTTCTGTGGATTATTTTACGTTTTGTCCACAGGATGTCAATACAACCTAACTTCATGTCATGCATTGACAAATTTCAACATGGTGTCGGTTTCTGTCTGTTATTCAAACTTCATACTGATGTCCATTGCCATGACTGAGTGCGTCAGGGCACCTGCTGAGATGATGTCCACACCCGTTGCAGCAACCTTTTGAATGGTTTCCAGTGTTATGTTGCCGGAGGCCTCGGTGATTGCCTTGCCTGCTATCAGTGAAACTGCCTCCGTCATCCTTTCAGGGGTCATGTTATCAAGCATGATGATATCCGCCCCACTATCCAAAGCTTCCCGAACCTGCTGAAGCGTTTCAGTCTCTACCTCTATTTTCACCGTATGGGGAATGGCTTCCCTTGCGGCCTTGACCGCCCTGGAAATGCCACCGGCGGCTTTAATGTGGTTGTCCTTGATCAGCACACCATCCGATAGCGAGAACCTGTGGTTGGTACCTCCGCCGGTTCTGACAGCGTACTTTTCCAAAAGCCGCAAGCCGGCTGTGGTTTTGCGGGTATCCACCACCTTTGCCTTGTATCCAATGATCTTTTCCACATACAGCCTTGTAATGGAAGCGATGCCGCTAAGCCTTTGCATAAGGTTCAGGGCTGTTCTTTCAGCCTTCAGCAGCGCCCTGCTGCTGCCTTCAATCTCCAGAATACGGGTTCTGTTTTCAACAAAATCCCCGTCTTTCGCCAAAGGTGCTAATAAAACGTCGGGATCCAGCATTTTGAATGCTTCCATCGCAAACTCCATGCCGCAGATAACGCCCTCCTGTTTGGTGATCAGAAAAGCGCGGGATGTTTCATTGGCCGGAACCGTGCAATCTGTTGTGATATCACCCATGGGCATATCTTCCCGAAATGCTCTTTCAAGAACCTCCCGTATCATCCATTTTTCCATGCAGCAGGCCTCCTTATTGATTTCATTCAACGAGCGCTTGTGCAAAGGCCGGAACGCGGGCGCTCAAAACACCTCCGCGGTGTTCACAGGACATTGTTCTTTTTCCAGTTTATGTCATCGGTTTGCGGGTAGTCGGTACGGTAGTGCGCTCCGCGGCTTTCGGTGCGCAGGAGCGCAGACCTGATCACCAGTTCCGACAGGGTTACCATATTGATCAATTCCCATTGATCAATGTCGGAATACTCTTTGCCCCGTATCTGTTCCTTGATCTCAAGAATGCGCGTCATAGCTTTTTGCAGCTTTTCCTCATTGCGGATGATCCCGACATTGTTCGTCATCAGCTTTCGAATTTGTGCTTTCAGGGCAGCAGCGTTCTTCAGGGGTTCGCCACAGGTTTTCTGAACCATCAGGGTTCTAGGTTGAGAAACAGCCTTGGCCTCTCTTTCAAACACATTACGGCTCACTTCCTGGGCAATCCTTTTCCCAAAGACGAGACCTTCAAGCAAAGAGTTGCTTGCAAGACGGTTCGCGCCATGAATCCCGTTGCAGGCGGCTTCACCGCAGGCATAAAAACCTTCAATTCCTGTTCTGCCCCATGCATCCGTCTGTATTCCGCCCATGCAGTAATGCTCTGCCGGCGCGACCGGAATATGATCTGTTGTAATATCAATCCCATAACCCAAACAGGTTTTATAAATGTTTGGGAAGCGGTTTTTCAAATATTCCGAATCCTTGTGGGAAATATCTAAAAATACATGCGTGGTTTCAGTCTTCTGAATTTCTTCAAAAATGGCTCTGGAAACGACATCTCTTGGTGCAAGCTCGGCCATGGGATGATAACCCGGCATGAACCGCTCACCGTTGGAATTAATCAGGATGGCCCCTTCCCCGCGAACAGCCTCGGAAATTAAAAAGGAGCGATTTTTCGGGTGAAACAGAACGGTAGGGTGGAACTGAACAAACTCCAGGTCCATCAGCTTGCAGCCTGCACGGTGTGCCAGTGCGGCCCCATCCCCTGTGGCGACCGGAGGGTTGGTGGTGTAATGATACAATTGACCGTAGCCACCGGAGGCACAGATGACCGCGTCTGAAGCCAGAAACCGCTCTTCCTTTGAGTCTTCGTCATATACCAGCAGGCCCCTGCATTGATTGTCTTGTGTAACAATATCTATGGCAAAGGTACGCTCGTGAATCTTTACATTTTGGTACTTTAAAACCGCCTGAATCAGCGTGTCACAGACTTCCTTGCCGGTTGCATCCCCTGTATGGATAATCCGGTTTTTGCTGTGAGCAGCCTCCCGTGACAAGGCTAGCTGATGGTTCTCACTTCGATCAAAATTAACCCCGTACCGGCACAGAATTCCAATATTTTCGGCTGCTTCGTTCACAAGGGCCCATACCGTTTGTTCATCACACAGGCCCGCGCCGGCATAAAGCGTATCTTTGAAATGATAAGCCGGCGAATCTTCCTTGTCCAGAGAAACTGCGATACCACCCTGTGCCAGAACTGAATTGCTGATCTCCAGCGTTTCTTTTGTGACAATGGCGATTTTAACCTCTCGCTCCATCTGGAGAGCTGTATACACCCCGGCGATACCACTGCCGATAATCACCGCATCATAATGCTCTGTTGGCATTGTACTTGTATCAAAGTTCGTTAAATATCTTTCCACACATTCCTTCCCGGGCTTTTATCCTGTTTGGCCAGCCGGCACCTGTCCGGTAACAGCAGCAACGTTGCGGATTTGATTCATCTGTGCCAGAGGCTGACTTTTACGCAGAATGCGCGCCCCCATGCATATGAACCGGTAAAGCCCAATCATCCGTATGGAAACGGCCTTGCCGGGCATAAAAAAAGCAATGGCTTCAGGCTTATTCCACAGGTTACTTCTATTCCACTGATTAACCTTAATTGTAATACGGATTGTGCCTTTTGTAAAGAACGGCGAGGCTGTAAAAACCTGAAGCTTCTGCTCTGTTCGTTACTGGTCACAGGTAAGCAGGTGCAGCCTGTCATCCTGAGCAAAGTGAAGGAGCTTGCATTCCTCCTGACAAGATCCTTTACTGTGCTCAGAATGAAACACTTACCTCTGCAGTAACATATGAACTTTTTAAGAGGGGAGTGAATAGTAACACTTATTCTACTGAGCACAAAACCAATTCATTAGAAAAAGGCAACGTAAAAAAGCGCAAAAATAGCCAGATTGGCTTTTGCGCTTTTGTGGATCGGCATCAGGTGACCTGGCCCTAAATAGCCTTTTTGTTTATTTCCCCCGTAAGTTGCTTTTTCCGCTCGAGGAAATCGTTGTAGGTTTTGATGTGACCTTCATCAAGCACCTTCAGCAGCTGAACCTCAAGATCCTTGGTTGTGTCTACTTTGGTATAGGCGCTTTGAACAACCACGGTGCCTGCAAGAATATCATGCAGCGCTTGCCTTTTCTTTGTAAACAAAGGCATGAAAAAACCCACAATGGATAATGGAGAAACTACGACTTTGCACAGGCACCTTAACGAAGCCTTCAACAACCCGAGCCTGTCCCCCCTGGAGTCTGTGACCTTGATGCCGAGCAATGCTTTGCCAAGAGTACCCTGCATCGAGGAACATTCAAACAGCGTATTGTACAGCCATAAGGCCGCTAGCGGGAACAGGATGTTCTGGAACATAAACCATATGACATCCCCTTCATACAGCATTTCCAGAAAGGATTCGTAAAAGTGCAGCCCTTTTTGTGGGAACAGAATAATAAGCCATAAAAAATAGACGACAAAATACAGAAAATTATCGATTACACTAGCAAAAAATCTTCTCCAAACACCAGCATACATGTCATACCACCCAAACAAAAAATTAATAAACGAATACAATTACAACTATTTCTTTTGTAGCTTGAAAAACAAGAAGGTATTCTGTATGGAGTCACTTGGATAAGTAGATTGATACTGTGCGCAATGGTCAAATAATAAAGAACCGGCAGCCTCAGGGTAATTGCCTTATTGCACGAACCGACTGTAAACCAGGGATCTGACAAAGCGGTGAACAAAATGTGAGTGATAGTCGGCTGATTGAAATTGTTCCAAGTGCTGCCATTATTATATCTTTATTGGAGCAACACTGTCAATGAATACTTTTCAACAGGAAAAAAGAAGTTGATAACAACTTCTGCATGCATGGGGCAAGCTGTTCTGCTGGTTTTGATGATTTCACTGATAAAGGTCAGGCGCTTTTCCTGCGCTTTTTATACTCGACCAGATAATCGGATTTGGGAGCCAGAAAATTGATTTCCTGCATAGCTTTGCGCCTAAAGGTCCTTTTCCTGTAAAAGACCTTTAGAAAGAACCTTACAATTGCCTGCAGTGCAGTAATAAAGACATTCTCATTCTTTTTCATCTGTAAACACCTCAATGAGTGAATTGAAACACCAACACAAAAGCTTTGTTGATGTTGCGTTTTTCAGGGTGTTGCTCCTAACTACCCCTGATTTTATAAATATGGTCATCTCTTTCTTCTATGTGTCTATAATTAGTTGTAACATACTGGCGGTTTTTCACAATGTCCCGTTTTAGAATATCGGAATGCATCTTGCCGCTTACGGTGAGCAATCTGTTGCGAGCACTTCGAGGATTACCGCAGGATGTAGCCATTGATTGATTGCAGCTGCGTAACAAAAATTTAGTTCAACTTACATATACTTGGTATCGGAAAGTTGCCATCAAAAGATTAGCCATTTATTCAGGATATTTTATTATGCTCCTGTTTTTGATAAAGCGCTCTTTACATTAACGCCTGGAAGGTTCCCCAATCTACCGGTCATAGCCCCAATCTGATCGGTTGTTCCTTCAACAATCAGTGAGATGACGCTAATACTTCTTTCACGGTATGGAACGCCCATCCTGCCAAGAATCAAGTCGGCATACTCGTGCAATATGGAGTTTATTCTTGAAACCACCACGATATCCTCGACCACGATGCCAACTACGCCAATTCTCTTTTCCATCGGTTTGTGTCCTCCGAAAGCTTTCTCCAATCATTGCCTGACCCAGTGCTTCCATTCTTGTATGGATTACAATGTCTCAGCTGCCGATTATGCCATTGTAATGGCAACTCTGCGAGATAATTCAATTGGATATAACGAGGCCTCAATGTCCCCCACCTCTTAACGTATTTTCAGCTAAGGGCTGAAAAACGTGTGGTGACGGGTACCTATTACCATAATCAGGCGGCGGGCATTGAATCACGGGGCGCTCGGTGCTGGATTTTGTAAACAAAATCCTCTTCTCCCGTCTCAATATAAGAACCTTGTTGCAGTGTGATGGTTTTGCTAAAGCAAAACCTGCCGTTGCAATAAATCTGTGTTGCGATTGCAGGCAATCGCTTCCGTTGTTATAAAGAGTTCTGTTAAGCCTTGCCGTGAGATAGGATTGGGGAGCTTTCGCCCCCCATTTTGACATGTAAGTATTTTTTTGTGCAGCTGATGCACTCCCACCACTCCGCTTTTTAGCCTTTGGCTAAAAAA
>JAGOJH010000042.1 GCA_017995215.1 Thermoclostridium sp. | reverse complement strand
GCCCCATTTCGATCAGCCTGGGGGCATATTTATCCATTCTGCCGCTGGTGGTTGGGCCTGCCGAGCCAATCACCCTGCCTTCAGGTGCCGGGCAGGGCCCTGCATAATAAATGATCTGATCCTTTAGCTCGAAAGGAAGCTTTTCTCCGGCAAGAATCAGCTCTGTCAGCTTTTGATGAGCGGCATCCCTGGCAGTGTAAACGCTTCCGGTGAGTTCAACCATATCACCGGCTTTCAGGCTTTGAATGCTTTGATGGGTTAGTGGGGTGTTTAACTGAATGATCATTTTTTTATCTCCTGCTGTAAGGTTCCATTTTTATCTTCGGCATAAACATATAAAGGCTGCTCAACGGTTACCTGGGAATTACCGTTTTTTAGCCCGTAGATCAGCACCAGGGTTGCGGGTTTCCCCTTATGTCCATGAACCAGCCGCATGCTTTTTGGTTCAATTTTATTTTCACGCATCGTGCAAAAGATATCTACCAGCCTTTCCGGCCTGTGAATCATAAAAAAACGTCCATATTGCTTTAACAGCTTTGAGGAAACCGCGATGAGCTGCTCAAGCGTGCAATAAATCTCGTGCCTTGAAACGGCCTTTGTATCGTTTGGGTTGATCAATCCCCCACGAGGTTTGGTATAGGGAGGATTTGTAACAACCGCATCAAAGCTGCCGCTGCCAAACCATTCCAGCGCATTTAAAAAATCCCCTTGAACGATTTCTATTTTATCCTCCAGATGGTTTAATGCAATGCTTCTTTTCGCCATTTCCGCTATATCCGGCTGTATTTCAATGCCCGTGATATGGGAAGCCTTTGTTTTTGCCGATAGCAGCAGCGGAATGATGCCTGTCCCGGTTCCAAGATCCAAAACCCTCGCGTTTGGAGGCACCTTGACATAGTTCGACAAAAGCACAGCATCGCTGCCATAGCGGAAGCCGTCATTCTTTTGAATGATGCCAAGGTTATTCAATTGCAGGTCGTCCAGGCTTTCGCCCTCTTTGAGCAGTACATCCGCCATATTGCTGCAGCTCCTCTGTGAAACTTTGTGGCACCTAGAGAAAGAGCCAGACATGCAATGCCTGGCTCCTGTAAATATTGCGGCTTATGATTATTCCGGCTTTGGAGCATCGACAGGACAAACATCTGCACAAGCTCCGCATTCAATACATTCTTCCGGATCGATTACATATTTGCTGTCACCAGCTGAAATACAGCTAACTGGACATTCCGCCTCGCAAGCGCCGCAGCTGATGCAGTCATCATGAATGAAATATGCCATACAAGTACACCTCCAAAACTTAATCAAAGGAACTTTCAATTCCCATGTTATCCTACAATATTATTTTCATCATGTCAACAGCTTGTCTAAGAAAATGAATATCAGTCCTCAAGCTGCTTCAAAACTTCAAGCTCGATCTCTGGTTCTGCAGAAGCCTTATCCACATCCTTTATCAATTTAACCTCGGATGCACGGTATTCCTGCAGATCGGGTTCATTCTCGTTGTCGAGCTTTACCTTCACCTTTTCCTCAAGCAGGCTGACGTACATGATCGTGCCTGTTCCGTTGGGTGTTTGCACCAGAGCACCGGCCTTTGGGATTCGTTTTAAAAGGTCTTCATAGGCGTCCTGCTCATATTTCAGGCAGCACATCAGCCGGCCGCAGGTACCAGAAATCTTGGTGGGGTTAAGCGACAGGCTTTGCTCCTTTGCCATTTTAATGGATACCGGATGGAACTCGGTTAAGTGTGAGCTGCAGCAAAGGCTTCTGCCGCATACACCCAGACCGCCCATCATCTTTGCCTCATCCCTCACCCCGATCTGCCGAAGCTCGATCCTGGTTCTGAACACTGCCGCCAGGTCCTTTACCAGCTCCCGGAAGTCTACCCGGCCGTCTGCTGTAAAGTAAAAAAGAATTTTGTTGTTGTCGAAGGTATATTCCACATCGATCAGCTTCATTTCCAGGCTGTGCTTCTGGATTTTTTCCTGACAAATGCGATAAGCCTCGTCTGCCTTTTTTTTATTGTCTTCAACCTGCTGCAGATCCTCCGGGGTGGCTTTACGCATCACCTTTTTCAGCGGTGCGATTATTTCTTTTTCATCCACATCCTTAACCCCGTTCACTACTTCACCACACTCTACACCACGCGCAGTTTCAACGATAACACGATCCTCCTGCTCCAGCTCGAGATCGGCAGGATCGAAATAATATACCTTTCCGGCATAACGAAAACGGACACCAATTACTCTGGTCATGTATTTAAACCTCCTGAATTTCCATCACCAATACATCAACCCCAAGCTGGTGGTTGATATTACGTTCAAAACTACGCCGCAGATTTTCCAGTGTACTGGTTTTATCGAGCAGCTTTCGTTTTGAATAGCTTTTCGCAATCTTAATAATCATATCCTTTTTATCGGAATTAATCAACCTGTTTTCCATTCCCTCCAGCGTCATCACGCAATCACGGTAAAAAGACAATAGTATGTCCAGCACGGTGGGAACCTCTGTCTTGTTTTCAGAAATTGCTTTTCGAATCTCTTCAGCAGTGTGTGCATCATCCGGTCTTTCAAGCAGCTTGAAAACCAGCCGGCGCAGATCCCGCACCGATCCCTCTTCGATGATATGAATGGCATTGCCCGGAATGCCCCGGGAAAAGTTTAAAATGAATTCCCATTCATTGTCGTCGAGGGTATGCAATGGCTTCAGTATTTGCAGCATTTCAGTGTCGGAATAGGGGTTCGTTCTGTAATGAACCGTTCTGGATCGGATGGTGGACAGCAGAGAATCGAAATTGGTAACTGTCATGATAATAATGGCATACTCCGGAGGCTCCTCCAGGGTTTTCAACAGGCAATTCTGAGCCTGAGTGGTCATCTGCTGCGCATTGTCGATAAAATAGACCTTCCTGTTACCGTATGCAGGGCGATTTGCTACGTCTTCCTGCATAGCCCTGATTGTATCCACACCAATGGATAGCTTGTCGGTAATCACCTCATAAAAATCGGGGTTTGTTCCCTCAATAAAGGTGCGGCATGAAAGACAAACGGCCCCAGGCTTGCAGCCCTTACACAAAAGTTCTCTGGCAAAGGCAAGTGCGAGGGTTCGCTTGCCCATGCCGAATGGCCCCGAAAACGCACAGGCATGCCCGGGGTTCCCTGAAGCAATGTTCTTTTTCAGCTGACTGACCAATGTATTTTGTCCGATGATTTGATCCAATGTCAAAATGATAAACCTCGTTTTCCCTAAAAGCTACAAGACGAATTGTGCACAGGGGTCCACTCATGTAGTACACCTCTGTGGTTTGAACGGGTGGTCCAACCTGAATTGGTATCCCTTTTTCTACAGGATGATATCCAGAACCATTCCGCGGATATCCTCAATCCGGCCAAGAATTTTCAGATGATCCTTTTCATTGTTGAGGATGTCCCTTGTCAGTTCCTCCAGGCTTTCATTAATTTTTTTCACAGTGGCATACAGCCTGTGTCGGCCTCTGCGATCCATGAAGCTTTCCCGGGAAAACCGTGAAAACCCGCGGACTGATTCTTCCAGAAACTCTGAAACCATTCGCTTATAGGCCTTTAATTCAGCAATATCCACCTTGTCACTCAGCCGTTCTCCCTGCTTGACAATGTCCTGAGCCATTTGCTTCAGCATTTCATCCATGTTTTGAGAGGTTTGTTTTTTCAGTGTGGAACTGAAATGGCTTTGGTTATTGCCATTTACCTGAAGGTTACTGCTGTTCACCTTACTACTGGTGTTGGTCGAAGGCTGGTTGGAGCCGTCAATTTTCAAACTCATTCTGTCACCTCCCGTATTCCATGGTAATGTTGGTTCTTGTAATGCTCGATCTATTGGTATCAGGTTTCGTTTATTGTATGAATGCCTACACCGTGTTTATTCGATCGTGTACAAAATGATTCACCGGGATTGATGGATCATATTCAATACTATTATCGGCACATAAAGGCGTCCATATAGCTTTTGATCTGCGAAAAGGAAGCTTCAATGCCTTCGGTGCCTGAGATTCGTTTGATTCGTTCGGGATACAGCCTGCATAATTGAATATAACCTTCATATACCTTGCATTGAAAGGCAACCCCCTCCATTTCCAGCCTGTCGGGCTGGCTGCTGTCAAACCGTCTTTTCAGGGCGACCTCCGGGTCCACATCCATAAAGAAGGTGATGTCAGGCATCAGGTTCCGGGTAGCGATATCATTCACTGCTTTTACCGTTTCCATTCCAAGGCTCCGGGCAAAGCCCTGATAGATATAGCTTGAATCGACAAACCTGTCGCAGATCACACATTTTCCTGCGTTCAGGGACGGAAGGATGATCTGGGCAACCAGCTGAGCCCTGGCCGCTGCATAAAGCAGCATTTCAGTGATCTGATCCATTTCGGTATGGCGGTTGTCCAGCACGACAGAGCGAATTCTTTCGCTGATGGCGGCTCCGCCGGGCTCACGCAGGGGGAGCGGATCGAAGCCCTTACTGGTTAAATATTCGCTTAAAAGGGCTATTTGTGTGGTTTTCCCTGAACCATCGGTACCTTCAAAAGAAATAAAAATTCCCTTGTGCATGTCAGGTTTTCCTTTCCTGAATGGATGAATATCATTGATCGTTCTGTTCTAAAGCTTTAGCCCTGGGCTGGCCTGTTTTCATGTCTTTGATCCAATACTGCGATCAACCCATTGTTTCCGGTAAGCCCCTGAAGCTCACATCCGCAGTGCATCAGCTTTTGAACCTGTGCAATGATGTTTTCGGTGATGGTTTCACCCGGGCAAAGTAACGGAACCCCCGGAGGGTAGGGTGTTACCATGCTGACACTGACAAAGCCTATGGAGCTTTCAATCGGAATATAAGCCACATTCCCCAGATAATCTGAAAGGCTGGGGATTTCGCACCTTCCAGGCTGCACCTCAAAGGGCCTGATGCCTGCTTTAGGGTTGCACGGCATCACTTTTTTATCAAGCTCTTTAAGCGCCTTGATGACGGTATGGAGCTCTTCTGTTGTATCAGCCGGTGTTACGATAAAAACCACATGGGTCTCATCAGCCATCTCTGCTATTATATCATAATCGTGTTCCAGAATGCTGCTGAAATGGTAACCACTAAATGTTGTTTGAGAGGTATCCACGACGATCCGGGTGGCATCTCTCTGAAAACCGCAGAGGCTGTCGGGAACAAGCCTTAGCTTATCCATATCAGCCAGCTCTGTTTTCATTTCATTTAAAGCTCCAATCAGCCTTTCATAGCTTTCCTGCCCTTCACGGCTGGCAAAATCACAGGCATATTCCATGGAAGCCATCAGCATATAGGATGGGCTGGTGGTGGTGAGCATGGATATGCAGCGCTTTAACCTGTCGCAGCAAATACGGTCGGTACCCAGATGCAGCACAGCTGTTTGGGTAAGGGCCGGCATCGTCTTGTGAAAGCTTTGAACACAGGCATCCGCACCTTGCTGCAGGGCTGTTTGCGGAAGATGACAGGAAAAAGCGAAATGTGCTCCGTGAGCTTCATCCACCAACAAAAATTTTTCCCTTTCATGCAGCAGACAAGCCAACTCTTCCAAAGGAGTGCAAAGCCCATAATAATCGGGGGATGTGACCAGTGCCCCCTTAACGTCCGGGTTTTCATCCAGCGTCTTTCGCCAGCTTTCAATCGAAGGGGGCAGTACCATTTGCCATTGTTCATCATATCGGGGCATGATAAAAACAGGGTGTATTCCAAAAAGGATCAGCGCATTGATGACAGATATGTGGCAGTTTCGCACAACAATCAATTTGTCACCTTTGTTCAAGCTGGCTGCAAGCATGGCATGAATTCCAGATGTAGAGCCATTCACGAGGAAAAATGATTCCCTTGCACCAAAGGCCTTTGCGCAGGCCTTCATGCTATCGGCAAGCACACCTCTGGCTCGGTGTAAGTTGTCCAGACCTGGAAGCTCGGTTAAATCATACTGCAATAAATGGCTTTTGAATTGCTCTGAAAAAAGCCTGCCTGCCTTATGGCCTGGCATATGCATGATGAGCCTGTCCTTTGCCAGGATTTCTTCCAATATGCTTAACAAAGGCTTCACTTGTTTTTCCATTTACTCACCCTGTTTCCTTCTTCCCAAGATTATTATACAGGAAATTTTTGCGTGTGAATACAGGTGACCATTACATTGTTTAATCTCGCTGGGACCGGGTTACTGTTCGCACCCAACGAAAGCCAGCTGGTGCCCATGTGATTTCTATGACAAAGAGCGGTTCTTATCCGATTGTGATCAAATGACACATTTATCAAGCAAAAACGTTCGCTATACATATAGTTGTATGCGAACGTTTGATAAAAGTGAATGTTCTGTACAAACCTCTGGCTTACTCTATGTTGTTCGAGGTTTGTGAGTTATCTGCTTCTGTCTTGTTTAAGTGAGGTATTTGCCTGGGCAGTATCACCTTGAACAGATTTCGCGAGCCAAGATTAATGAACTGAACCTTGGCTTTTTGGGTGAAAGCATCCTTCATTCTGGAAATCCCATTGCCCATGTTGATAAAATGCTTTCCCTGATCCATGATCAGAATCCGCTCGTACAGCCATGCGTTTCTTCGCGCCGGGTTTTTTTCATTGGTATATTTCACACTTTTATTCCCTGCCAGCAATGCCCCCGGGTTGCTTATCTCAACACAATTGTCCTTGATATCAACATGAACCCCCCGTGATGTATCCAGATAGTCCCTGTGTACCAGAGCATTGCCAAGCGCTTCCTCGATGGCATCATAGGGATATAAAGGATCCTGGAACAATTCGCGGATCAAATCGCAGGTCTTTTGCACCAGGGTGAAAATGTTGCCGGAAATGTGGTGAACAGTATCCTGGTTTGTAAGCTTCACATAGCATTGTGGAATAAAAACTGAGGGATTTTTGCCGAACAACAGCATCGCGCCTGTGGTGGGTACAAGAACACCATTGTCGGCTTCCGCAGCAAAACCAAGGGCTTGCAGTAAAACCTTGTTGGGGCTCTCCCCCCCAACCTGAAGCCTATTAAAATAGGAATGCAGCAGCTCCTGATCCAAATCCTCCATGGTTGCGTGGGGCAACAGAACGGTTTCATAGGTGAACAAGCCGCTTTCCTGCATCATCCCGGCAATTTCACTTCTTCTTGCAATATCGGTGGTAGAACCGCGGCGAATATAAAACGCGCCATTTTGCAGCATCTGATGTGGCTTGTGCTGGCTTTTGAAAATAGTGATCACCGCCAGCATAACCCCCTGGTATTCCTGAATATCAACGGTTACCGGAACAGGCGGGTCGCTGCGGTTATAAATGATTTGCTGGATCTGCTCTTCTTGATAATTCCAGTGTTCAATGCCTGTCGGCCGCTTGGTTTTGTCCTCCACACCATACAGGATGTAGCCACGCCCACCACGTGAGTTGGCAATGGCAATGACATCCTTTGTCAACTCCTTCTTTTCTCCTTCGGTATTCAATTGCAGGGTTGCCTTAAAGTCCAATTTCGGACCTTCTTCACGGCGCAGCAGCTGTTTTATTCGATCCGCGTCCATTCAGGATAACTCCTTTAACCCGCATTTTTAAAAGAGTGACAGGTATATCGTTACCTGTCACTGCTGAAAAAATCAATTTGCCTTTATCTCCATCCACGCTTTGTTGTAAATCGCCTTTTTTTCGCCAAGGTCAATTAAAACCTCGCAGCGATCCAACACTTCAGCAGAAGGGTTATAGGCATCCATGCCCACCACTTCGGGGTTTGACTCCTTCACCATTTCCAAAGCGGCCTTATTCGGGGTGGCATAACCCACATATTCGGTGTTCTGATAGGCATTGTCAGGATCGAGCATGAAGTTGATAAACATTTCAGCTTCTTTTTGATGCTTGCTCGCCGACGGGATCACCATACAGTCAAACCAGAGGTTCGAGCCTTCCTTCGGAACCGCATATTGAATATTTTCAACCTCCTGCCAGTAGATATCCATGGCCGCACCCGACCAGTTCAGCGCAAGCGCTGCATCTCCGTTGATCATCATATCTACGATCTCATCTACATAATAACCGTTGACCAGAGGTATTTGCTGAATCAGGAGATCTCTGGCCTGCTCAATTTCTTTCGCATCGGTGGAATTAACAGAGTACCCCAGCTTTTTCATCGCCACCAGGAAGGTGTCCCGCATGCTGTCGAGCATGAGGATTTGCCCGGCATATTTCTCATCCCATAGAATATCCCAGCTGTCGACTGGTTCGGTGACCATATCGGTATTGTATAGAATACCCAATGTTCCCCAGAAATAAGGGATGGAATACTCATTTTTCGGATCATAGTTTAAATTTTTAAACCGATCATCAATATACTGAAAATTGGGAATATTGTTTAAATCGATTTTTGCGAGCATTCCCTTGCTGATCATCTCTTCGATGACATAGTCTGAAGGGAATATGACGTCATAGGAAGTTCCGCCGGTTTCAAGCTTGGCCAGCATGGATTCATTCGTATCAAACAGCTCGTAGTTCACCTGAATGCCGGTTTCCTCTTCAAACTTGGTTAACAGCTCCTTATCGATATATTCACCCCAGTTGAAAACATTCAATACGGTCTTGCCCTGATTACACCCGGGCAGAACGGATAAAGTCATGAATAACATCACAAATACAAGCACAACGGCAGTTGTTTTTTTCATGGCACCAATTCATCTCCTTTAGTTGATCTTTTATTAATGATCAGCAGTAATATTACCACTGTCAACAGCATCAGCGTGCTCAGCGCGTTAATGGAGGGCTTGATCCCTCTTCTTGCCATGGAGTAAATCACGATGGAAAGGTTTGTTACCCCGGATCCTGTATTGAAAAAGCTGATGACAAAGTCGTCGATGGAGAGGGTAAAGGCCATCAGTGCACCGGTGATCACGCCTGGCATAATTTCCGGAATAACAACCTTGCGCATGGCATAAAACGGCGTAGCCCCCAAATCCAGTGCCGCTTCAGCCATGTGCCGGTTCATTTGCCGCAGCTTCGGTAAAACCGACAAAATGACGTAAGGGATGTTGAACATCACATGAGATAACAGCATCGTTACAAAGCCAAGCTTCATGTTCACCGAGATAAACAGCGTCATCAGCGCTACCCCGGTAACAATGTCCGGGTTTAAAACCGGCAGGTAATTTACATTCAGAATCACCTTTCTTCCAAGCAGCCCCATGTTATGAATGCCGATGGCAGAAATGGTTCCAATAACAGTGGAAATCACTGCCGACAGGAACGCCACCAAAAAAGTATAATACAATGCCTTTGTGATGTCCGGATCGCGAAACATCTCTCCATACCACTTCAGCGTAAACCCGCCCCATTGCCCGCGGGATTTCGACTGGTTAAAGCTATAAACGATTAAAACAAGGATTGGAATATACAGGAACAAAAAGATGATTCCCATATAGGTTTTTTTAATCAGTTTTGCTACCACATTGCAGCCCCCCCTTGCTCGTTCTCGGTATCCACCTTGGACATGGCCGCCATCGAGATCAGGATCATGATCATCAGGATGATGGATAATGCAGAACCGAAGTGCCAATCACGCTGTACGGTAAACTGCTGTTCAATCAGGTTGCCGATCAGCATCTCTTTGCCGCCGCCAAGCAGCTTTGAGATGACAAAGGTTGATACTGCCGGCATGAACACCATGGTAACCCCCGATATAATCCCTGGAACTGTCAGAGGCAGGATTACCCTGATGAATGTGATGAAAGCGTTGGCGCCCAGATCATTGGCGGCTTCCAACACATTCTTGTCAATTTTGGATAAGACCGTATAAATAGGAAGCACCATAAAAGGCAGGAAGTTGTAAACCATCCCAAGGATAACCGCCGTCTGCCCCGGCATGATGTTCAACGGCCTTAACCCGACAAACTCCAGCAGCTTGTTCAGAAAACCATTTGGCGACAAAATGGCCATCCAGGCATAGGTGCGCAGCAGGAAATTCATCCATATGGGGACAAGGAAAAACATCAGCAGGATGCTTCTATATTTAATGTTGGCCCTGGCAATGATATAGGCCACAGGATAACCCAGAACAAGGCACAGTACTGTAGAAATAAAGGCCAGCAGGAAGGATTTCCAAATAACTCTCAGGTAAAGCCTGTCAAAAAACTTACTGTAATTCTCAATTGTGAATTCCAGCGTGGATGGTTCGTGAATGTTCCCTTTGGTCAGGCTGTAATACAAAACCAGCAGCAGTGGAATAACAATGAAGATTGCAATCCAAACAATATAGGGGTATGCCAGCAGCTTTGATCTATTTTTCACTGTCCTTCCCCCGTTTCATCACATGAATATCTTCAGGCCCGAAGATTAAGCCGACCTTACTGCCCATGGGCTGCATATCAGTGCTTTGAATCATATATTCGTAATCGTTGCTGTCAACGAGCATTTCATAATGCACGCCCTTGAACACAACGGATACGACTGTACCCTGGATATGGCCTTTTTCAGGCTCGGTCACTTCAATGTCTTCAGGACGAATCACGATATCTACCGGCTCATCAGCGGAAAATCCCTTGTCCACGCACTGAAACTTTCGACCTGAAAATTCCACGACAAAATCCTCATGCATGATCCCCTGAAGAATATTGCTTTCGCCAATGAAATCGGCAACAAAGCGGTTTTTGGGTTCGTTGTAGATGTCAACAGGGGTGCCAATTTGCTGGATAACACCCTTGTTCATCACAACCACCGTATCGGACATGGTCAGAGCCTCTTCCTGATCATGGGTGACATAGATGAATGTGATCCCAACGTTTTTTTGCATGTCCATCAGCTCGATCTGCATTTCCTTGCGAAGCTTCAAGTCGAGCGCACCAAGGGGTTCATCCAGAAGAAGAACCCTGGGTTCGTTTACCAGTGCCCTGGCAATGGCTACGCGCTGCTGCTGACCGCCGCTGAGAGAGTCTACATGCCTTTTCTCGAAGCCTTCCAGATCCACCAGCTTCAGCATGCGCCCAACCCTTTTAACCATCTCATCAAGAGAAACCTTTTTTATACGAAGCCCGAATGCAATGTTTTCAAATACATTCATATGGGTAAACAGAGCATATTTTTGAAACACAGTATTGATATTTCTTTTGTATGGCGGCAGATCGTTGATCCGATTGCCCTCAAACAGGACATCCCCTTCCGTGGGATCTTCGAAACCACCAATCATCCTAAGCGTGGTGGTTTTTCCACAACCGCTGGGACCGAGCAGTGTAATAAATTCGTTTTCCCGGATAAACAGGTTTATATTATCCACTGCGACTGCGCCGTTATAAGCCTTGGTTAAATTATGAAGCTCTACAATTTTTCTACTCAATGATAGTACCCCCTGTCATTTGTAGTCAGTCTTAAAAACTGGGCGGAGCAGATATCCAAAGCACTTGTGCAGGCTTCTTTCCGCCGTTTTTAATGCTGTGAGGTTCACTGGCCTTATAATGAAAGCATTCGCCTTTTTTCACACGAAAACGATCCTTGCCGACCGTAAGCAGAATGCTGCCGTTCAAAATGTAACCGAATTCTTCACCCTTATGCGGGTTGTCTTCGTAGGTTTCACCATTCTCATTAAGCTCGAGAATGATGGGCTCCATGTCCATTTTCTGTGCATTCGGAACAATCCAGTTGATGCGGTAGCCCTGTTCTTCCACTTCCTTCACAAAGACATCCTGCTGCCTGAAAACAATTTGCTCTTTCTTTTTCTCGTTGAAAAACTCAGGAATACTGCTGCCAAGACAATCGAGAATGTCCTTCAGCGTTGCAATGGAAGGAGAAGTCAAATCGCGCTCCAGCTGAGATATATAGCCCTTTGTAAGCTCACAGCGATCTGCCAGTTCTTCCTGAGTCAAGCCATATTCCATTCGCATTCTCTTTATTTTGCTTCCGATTTGCATACTCATCACCTGTTCCTGGTTTGGAGTTTAGTGACACTAAACCCATACAATCAGCAAAAACAAATTGTTTACTATTACTAAACTTACAACGAGTTTTATTATTGCATTTTTCATCCGTAATGTCAACGTAATTTTTTCAATAGGCCTTTCATGGGCTTGTACTGCCAAACGCTTGCGCAGACTGCTTTGTGAACCATTCCACGCAAGGCTTGCCAAGCACCTGCAAGCAAATAGAAAATCCCGCTTTTGTCAGCAGATGAAATGCTTAAATCAGCGGGATTCAATCTTAAAATTTTTGATGGGTTTTTCAACTTTTGGTACCCCTTCAATTTTTGGGGCTTTACCCGGCTTTATATCTAAGGCTTTCCAATTTTATTGAATGGAAAAATCCGGAACACAGCCTTTCCTTCCACGCTGTTGAGGCTGATAGGACCAAAACTGCGGCTGTCCAGGCTGTTTTCACGATTATCTCCCATCACAAAAATATATCCTTCAGGCACTTCAATCGGGTACTCCAGGGCCATTCCCGGGGTGCTGCCCTTCACATAGGGTTCGTCCAGCAAAATGTCATTTACATAGACAGCGCCGTTGCGAATGTCAACCTTGTCCCCTGCCAGAGCAATCACCCTCTTGATCAACCGGTTTGATCTGAAATCATTATGGAAACGCAGTTGAACATCCTTGAGAAAAACCTGGTACCGCTTAATAAAACCTTTCGTATCCTCATTCTTCACGAAAACGATGATATCTCCCTTTTTAGGTTCTGAAAACTGATAGCTCAGCTTATCCATCACCAGCATGTGACCTTCAAACAGGGTGTTCTGCATGGAGGACTGATGAACCGTTGTTAGTGCATATAACTGGCTTTGCAGCAGCGAGGCAATGATAACCGCGCTGAGAAAGTAGAGGAACCACTCCAGAATTTCCCTTCCAATATTGAGTTCTTTATTGAGTTCTTTTTCTTCAGCCATCTTTTCCTCCGTTCTCCAGACTGGGGTTCGTATTGTAAACCAGATGTCCGGAGAGAATTTGAGTCATTCTTTGGGTATTTTTACTCCACTCGTATTTTAAGCCTGAGGCCCCAACCTTCTCCTGATCATATCATTCCTGGTTTCAATCGTAAGAGGATGGAGAAGCCGACCCTTCGACAGCTCATACCGAATGGTCGAATCAGCGCACAGCTGAACGCACAAATCCAAATCGGCATACGCAATTTTTCTGATTTCATCCAGTCCGCTGAAGGCTCTGTTTGGCTCGATATAATCTGCTATGAAAATAATTTTTTCAAGAGGAGTCATCCCCGCCTTACCGGTCGTATGCCAATAAATTGCCTGAAGGATGCTCTCGTCGGTTACCTCGTATTGTTCTCTTGCAACATAATATCCCAGCAGCCCATGAAGCAGCTGAAAAGATATACTCTGTATTTCATCGGGCTGTTCGCCATAGCTAATCAGCATTGAAATTGCTTCGTCCGCTTCAATATATTTTGCGCAGTCATGTAAAAGTCCTGCTATTTCAGCCTTCTTCACATCTTGCTGATAATGCTCCGCAAGCCTTCCGGCTTCATCCATCACCCCGATGGAATGCTTGAAGCGTTTGTGGCTAAGAACCCCCATCAGCTTGCTTTTCATTTCTGTAACCGTCATTTCCTACCCCCTGATGTCCTGTCCCGTTCAATTTATGAACAAACATGCTTTTTCGAACGGTCCACTTAGTAAAGCTTATGAAGCTGTATATAGCTTAACACTTCATCGGGGACCATGTACCGGGTTGACAAACCGTTCTTCAGCCGCTCACGGATTTGCGTGGAAGATATTTCAACTAAGGGAGTACCAGCAATCAGGATTTTTGCATTATATTCATCCCGAAACCAGCGCAGCATGCTTTGAAATTCAGTTTCATCGGTGTTCGGCCTGTCAGCCACTATCAACACGGCAATCTCAAAAATTTTATGGATGTTATGCCAGGTTGTCAGGTTGATGATGGAATCGGCTCCGCAGATAAACCCCAGTTGCTTGCCCGGGTAAAGCTCTGCAAGCTCTTCAAGGGTATCAGAGGTATAGGTTACCCCTGTGCGGTTGATTTCAACCTCGGAGACCTCAAAAAAAGGATTTCTTGAAACCGCCTTGCATACCATATTAAAACGATGCTGAGAAGCTTGCAGATCTTCCTCCTGCTTGTGAGGTGGTTTACCAGCCGGAACAAAAACAACCTTTTCAAGCTTGAACTCTTCCCGTATATATTCTGCCAGCAGCAGATGCCCGGTGTGAATCGGATTGAAAGCTCCGCCAAAAACACCTATCATTGAATAATTCTCCTTTTATGGATAAAGTACAGCGATACGCTCCATGGCTTTGTCCAACAGCTCATTGATACTGTAAGCCTCGCAACCGGGAACGTATATACTGCATTTTCCCATCGGAATCAGCACCTTCAGCGCGTTAGCCGAAGAAACCGCTTCAGCCATTCCGGCAGTGATCTCGCCCATCATGCCGTTTGCCGCGATAATACCAATTCCACCTATCACAATATCGACTTTGCCGACATTATAGATAACTGCATTTTCTCCTGTCGCAGATTGTTCTGCCCCTGCCTTACGCATAGCACTTGTAGCCATTACATTGGTTCCCAGACCGATAATCGCTGCATCCGGAAACCTTTCCTTCAGCTTTTCGACGATTACCTTGCCCAACCCGCCGCCCTGAGCATCTACTACAGCGATCTTCATGTTGAAACCACCTCTTTGTCGTGATTACTCAACTTTCCTCAGGTAACAAACTTAAAAACAATTAAGATGCGGAAGTTGAGTGATTACTCAGCTTCCCCCAGGTAACAAACTTGAAATATAACTCACCAGTAAAGGCAGGAACGTTGAGTGTTTACACTAACTATACCATAGCAGGCGTTAAAGCTGCAAACCTGGGTTATCCAATACAACCCCGCTAATAAGGCGATGCAGGGATGCTCCCCCAGCACTGAAACGTTAAAAGGATAGCCCCATTATTGGAACGTTGTCTTACAAAGCATGACTCCACAGTGAAATACGCCCGTCAGCCCATTATGCAAAAAAGGCGGAAGATGCTCCGCCTCTGGTTCGCTTCAATATTTGGAGCCGACCTGAAATGCCGTTTGCGCAGCATAACACACGAAATGCAGGTATCAAGCTTTGCAGGACAGGCACCTTATGGATAAGCTGCTTTTATTTTTTCCGTTGTCCGGTCGGCATTTAGTTCGCTGTATTATCGTTATTCTGTTTCTTCGTTTTCGGCACGGTAGGGGAAAATCTTCATCATCAGCATGATCATAAAATAAAACAGGATTAAAACAACAAACACGCCAGCAAGCCCATATGCCATCAATTGCAATCCCATTGAAATTTCACTCATTATAATTCCTCCTATTACAGTGACAACAGCCAGGGTACCAGTGCCAGAACCATACCACCTGCAACGATGGATCCCAGTTGTCCGGCAACATTAGCACCAACAGCCTGCATCAGGATGAAGTTTGTGGGGTCTTCCTTCTTGGCCATTTTCTGGACAATTCTTGCAGACATCGGGAATGCAGAAATACCAGCGGCACCAACCATGGGGTTTATTTTCTCTTTTGAGAACAGGTTCATCAGCTTGGCAAGCAAAACACCGCCGGCTGTATCAAACACGAAGGCTACAAGGCCCATGGCCAGAATCATGATGGTGGATGCATTTAAAAAGCTTTCATAATGCATGGTAGATCCGATCGTAATACCTAGCAGCAAAGTGACCAGGTTTGCCAGCTCATTCTGGGCAGTTTTGGACAGCCTTTCCAGAACGCCGGATTCACGAATCAGGTTTCCGAACATCAGAAGCCCAACCAATGCAACGCTTATCGGAGCAACAACGCCTGCGATAACGGTAATGACGATGGGGAAAAGAATCAAAACGGCTTTGGAAACCTTTACATCCTTGTATTCCATGCGGATCAGGCGCTCTTTCTTGGTAGTCAGCGCTTTAATAACCGGCGGTTGGATGATCGGCACCAAAGACATATAAGAATAAGCGGCCACTGAAATGGGGCCAATCAAATGTTTTGCAAATTTCGAGGCAACAAATATGGAGGTTGGTCCGTCTGCAGCACCAATGATACCAATAGAGGCGGCTGTTTTCAGATCAAAACCCAGGCCTGGGAAAACTTTGTTTAAAAGCAATGCGGCCATAATGGTGAAGAAAATACCAAATTGCGCAGCTGCACCGAAGAACAGCATTTTTGGGTTTTTCAGCAGCGGAGAGAAGTCGATCATCGCTCCAACTGCCACAAAGATCAGCACCGGGAAAATTTCGGTCAGAATACCGGAACTGAAGAAGATTTGCAGAACACCGGGTTCAACCTTGAAGGCTTCACCGTTTCTGAACACATAATTCAGTTCTTCAGTAAAAAACTGCTGTAACGACGGAAAATCGGAAACAATTTTGGTAACCGTCATATCAAGTTCTTCTTCATACTGCCAGATCGTCTTTAGCGGAAGATTAACCAATATGGCGCCAAAACCAATCGGCAACAGCAGCATGGGTTCATAGTCCTTCTTGATGGCAAGCCAGATCAGCGCTCCGCCGATGGCATACATGATAAGGTATTCCCACCTGAACAGCAGAACACCTTCAAATAATTGAGCAAATTGTTCCATTTCGCTCCCCCTCTAACACTTCGTCTTGAATGCTCTGACAAAAAAAATTACCACAACGAAAGTTACGGTAAAAAGTTTATTGATCATATGTATGATTCCACTGCACAAAAGCTTATGATGAAGAATCATAAGAACATCAGAAAACCACTTATTTCATGCATTAAAAACCTTATCTGGGGCTTTTATGCTTGAAATATGATGACTTTCGAATAACTGCATTGAATCAAATTTGACCAAAGTCGCCTGCTGTACTGACCCTGCGGGTAAGGTTCTACAGGCCTACCCTTAAACCTTTCAATGCAACATTATAACCCATTAGAAATAAATACGCAATGTTTTTTCCTGCTGAAATTAAGCACCTTTTCTCCTATTTTTACTGTTTAGGGGAACAGCACATAACCATCTACGGGGCCTGACAGCCGGTCAGTGTACTGAGTGCATCACAGCTCAGCCGGATGCAGTCCCTTTATGATGAAAAACATTCGCTTTTTCTTAATTCGCTTTTTTCAGCGCCTGCTGCAAATCCCCGATCAAATCCTCAGCATCTTCGATACCAACCGACACACGGATCATGCCATCGGTGACGCCTGCGCTGATTCGCGCCTGTTCATCGGGGTTCACGAAGGAAACATGGATATCAAGCCTTGGCAGGGTATGCATTATAATTCTTTTTCCTGCAGCTATTACCGTTATTATAAAAGTATTCCTATAGTTTTACTTATGTTTAAATCATAAAAATAGAGCTTTATGCCCTATTTTACTTTATAACCCTCATCTTCAATGGTTTCCCTGATCAACTGCTCATCAATTTTTTCATCATCATACTCGATAAAAACTTTTTTGTTTTCGGTATAAACGGTGACTCTGTCAATGCCGTTTATCCGTTCAAGGGCTTGTCTTATCCTATTTTCACAGTGTGAAGTCATTCCCTCTACTGTAATGTTAATCTGTGAATCAGCCATTAGTGCCACCTCATAAATTATTTCAAAAATCTGTTGATATTGTCTGAACCAAAAAGCTGCCCGGTTTCTAGTGTGGAATTGTATAATTATATCATAAACCTTAATCTTCTTACAAGAGAAATAAACTGCTAGCGTCTGTATTTATGGTAAGTTCTTCATTTCTTCAACCCACTGAACAAGAACCCTGGAGCTGCTGTTTTAAGGCGAATCCATAGATTGCTCTCTCAAAACTGAGCTTTAAAAATTGGTATAAATTTTAATGGGTAAAACATCTGATGCTTTCCTCCGGAATTGATTAACGATTAAAACTCCCTAAGAACCACTTTTTCATAGACCTTGTGAATGTTCTGCCATTCGGCTACTTTTGAACCTTCCTCTGCTGCTGTAAGACAGCCGGCAGCCATAGTAATCCTGGCGGTATCTTCCGGAGAAATCTCTTTCAGCATGCACCAGCTTAACGCGGCTACCATTGCATCACCAGCACCAACGGCAGATTTAACATCGACCTGCAGCGGTGAAACATTCCATGTCTTACCATGGCTGTGGAAAACAGCGCCCCTTTCCCCCATTGAAACAAGAACAACCTGAATGCCGGTTTCCACCAGGCGCTCAATCTCAATCCTGATTTTGTCATATGTATCAAGCACCTTGCCGGTTAATCGCTCCAGCTCGGCATGGTTCGGTTTAATCGCATATGGCTTGGACTGAACTGCTATTTTCAATGCCTGCCCGTCAGCATCAATAATTACTCGGTTCTTTTGCCGGGCACACAATTGTATCGCTGAAGCATAAAAGCAATCTGTGATGTCCAGCGGAATGCTGCCTGCAAAAATGGTTATTTCACTGCTGGGCAGGTATTTTTTCAGCTTTTCGAAAAAAAGCTTTATATCCTCGTTGCGCACAGTGGTTCCTGTCTCGTTCACTTCGGTGATCAAACCGGTTTTTGAATCTCTGATCTTCATATTAACACGGGTTTCTCCGGGAGCCATCACGAAATCCTTTTTAAACGGATATTCTTTAAGCATATCCAAAAGACATTTTCCGTTTTTCCCCGCCAGTATGCCCAGTGCAACCTGGTCAACCCCATAGGATACCAGTGCCTTTGATACGTTTATACCCTTGCCGCCCGGATCTGTTTGCAATGTTCTGACTCTGTTCAGCTGGCCAACTATAAACTCATCTGTCGTCATTATTTTATCAATGGCTGGGTTCAACGTGACTGTTATGACTTTGGGACTCATATTTTACCCCTTTTAAAAAGATATTCCCTCGTAAGTTTATTCTTTATTTCCACAAGCGGCATGTTCAAAATAACGAGGAAGAGAAATACACATTGATAGTGCACTTTTTGCCAGAGGTAAAGCTTGTGGTGGCTGATACCGATGGATTCAGTCATTATATGAACTCAGTTCGTCGAATCAATCTCATGAAGCATAGCCTCATGCTCGGAGACGATAAATGCTTTTTTTTCATTCATAAAATGAACCTTTAGGGATAGCCCAGGTAAAACAGTACTCCCCAGACGGTTTCCCGCAAAATCATAAAACACTGCTTCATTGCCGGATATGACGGCCGCAGTGTTCTTATAAACTTCAATGGCATCCGTACTGCTATCAGCAGGCAGCTGCTTTACTTCCTTGCCCTTCTCATTATAAAAGGCTATACTGCTTTCCAACGCAAAAACTGTTCCCCCGTTGTCAAACAGGCCGCCAGCAAGCAGTTCATTATCAAATTGCTTGGACCAGCTTAGTTCCAGGGCCTGATCATAGCAAAAGGCACCCAGCTCTCCTACGAATAAAACCTTCTGCCCTGCATGATACACCACTGGATATAAGCCTTCCAGTTCTATTCCTGTAATGGGACTTTCATTGAGGTTGTCCCCATAAAGGCGGATGATGGTTGAAATATTATTGGAGTTCATTCCAAGGCCGGAAAGGATGATTTGCTTGCTATCCGCTTGTTCTATGGTTTTTGCATAGTATGGATAATAATCATTGATATACAGTGCACCCAATTCAACACCGTTTTCCGGAGAAATTAAGTAAATCGTCCTTTTATAACCTGATTGATTGGCAGTTATTAAAAGCATGCTTGTCGATGTAATTTCTCCAAAGGATATTTCCTCTTCCAGGTTACTTCTGATAAGCACTTTACCATCCCTGAGCACCATATAGGATTTACCGTTTTGCTCATATACCAGTACCATATTCTCGTTCACCTGAACAACCGGCTGTCTCAGCTCATGAGTATGATACCAAAGCTCTTCTCCTCTGGAGTTCATTAACCGAATATCGCTGTCAGTTAACAGCAGTAAATCATCCATGTAAAGCTTTGATTGGATCAGTTGCTTTTCACCAAGTGCAAAGGAATTGTCCATAATCCCAATGTGCTCTTCCTTTAGGGCTTCCAGCAAATTTCGAGGATCCAGTTGTTCCCAGTTAAACGCTTCTGCCGTATTTCCCTGAAAAGCAAACAATACGGCCAGAACAATCCCTCCTGCGATGATCAGCAAAAGAACGATTTTTAGAATAATGTTTCCGGTTTTCGCCTTGTTTTCACTTGTCATTTGTACCCTTCCAATGATTGCTTATCAAATGTGTAAGCTTAGTATTTCAGTAGACTGAGTAATTCCCTTGCTTTTGCATATTGTTTGTCCTCGGACAAACGCAATGCTTCCAATTCTTCATTTAAAGCTTTCTTAGTTGCATCATCCAAAATTCCGCTAGCCTGAATTCTCATCTGTGTTTGATACTGCTTTAGCAGCTCATAGGTGTTTTCATCCAGTATGTTGTCGGGAACCTCAATTTTAAAGCCCTTCAGAATGAGAATTTTTTCCGCATTAAAAACGTCGTTGCCTACACCGTTTTTGGCGATAGAGCCTGTGGATTGAAGTGTTTTGACCGCCTGAACATCAATTCCAATGTTGTTCTTCGGATCTTCCACAGGAAAATCCGGGTTCAATCCAACACCGTCTATCATGTTACCAGACCGGGTGAGATAGTGTCCCGTTGTAATTTTGGTCCACCCGATCAGATCGGATTCCATGACGTTCACCCCGTATTCATTCATCCAATCATAGCCATCCACAGAGCTTTTCCCGTACTTTTCCCTATAACGGTCAAAGGCTTCCGGTGACAAAACCGGAATTACATTTTGCACGACGCCCTTACCAAATGTTTTCGTTCCTATCAGGAAGCCATCACCGGATTCCTGAACAGCACTGGCCAGTATTTCTGAAGCGCTGGCCGAACTGCCGTTCACCAGGATGGCCGGCAGGTATTTTGCTTTGGTCAGATAGGATTCATAGACAATATCGGTTTGGCTTTCCGATTTAAAGTCCAAAGTAGTGATGATTCCTTGCTTAACAAGAAACCTTGCGATGCTGACCGCCTGAAAAACCTCGCCGCCGGGGTTACCCCGGAGATCCAGAACCATTTTCCACAGCCCTCTTTTGTCCATTTCCTTTAAGGCCTGTTCGAAAAAGCGTGTGCTGTTGCCGCTGAACGAATCAAGCCGGATATACATCACATCGCCATCCACGCGCCAGGTTACAGGGCTGATATTCACGGTGCTGCGCTCCACCCGGAAGTTAAGAATATCTTTGGAATTCCCCCGAATTATGCCTAACTCCACATAAGTACCGGCTTCACCCTTGATCAATTCAGCAGCTTCTGCCGAGGTAAAGCCCGCAATATCTTTTCCGTCAACGCTGACGATTCTGTCTTCGGCGAATATCCCGGCACCTTCAGCGGGTGAATTGGTAAACACTCTTGTCACCATAACCCCTTCGGGCACCTGTGTAATCTCCACTCCAATGCCCTGATAATTTCCTTCAAGGCTATTCATAAAGCTGGTCGCTTCATCCAGAGTAAAAAAGGTTGTATAATCGTCCATGGTCTCAAATATGCCCTTCAGGGCTCCCTTAAGAAGCTCTTCGTCAGGGATGTCTTTATAATAGCGCTCCTTCGCCATGTCGATGATGTTGTCAATGTAGTCGGAATACTCTTTAGCACCAGTGGGCACTGTCAAAACCATTTGAAGCACCATGACGATCATCAGAAGCAATAAACCCTTTTTATTTATCATTTTACCCTGCTTTCCCGGTGTGAAGGAACCTTAAGCATTCCCGGGATTAACGGACATCCGTTGGAATGAAGGTATTTCTACCGTTTGACTTCAAATAAATTTTATCACTGTTATTTCACGCTTGCAACATTTTAAGCCAGTACCAGGTGGACAGGTTCCTTGCCTTAAATTGCTCAAGGTACCTTGGCCCAGGTGCTTTGGTTCTGGTAATCCCTGACAAGGTCTTCACCCATGTAGCGTATCAATCGGTAAACCACGGCCGAAGCTCTTTCCCAGGTTAAACTTTCCTGGGGCTTGAAATATCCTCGGTTATCGCCCTGCACAAGCCCGATTCTATAAGCCACTGTCGTCGCGTTTCTGGCATAGGCCGGGATATCATCGTTATCGATAAATGGAGTTACTGCATTAGACGGTGCCAGACCCTCCAGACCAAGGGCACGGATGAGGATGGTGACCGCCTCGGCAGTCGTTATGATTCGATCAGGTGTAAACATCGTCTGTCCTGTTCCCAGAGTGATACCTTTTATGCTTGCAGCCTTTATTTCGCTGTAGAACTTATCTTCAGGCGCTACATCAGAAAAAGGAGAGACCTCTGCTGCTGACGATTTGCTTCTTGTTGTGCTGACCGTTCTGGTAATTAGGTCCGGATCAACCGGTATGTCTTTAATCGCCCTTACAACCATTGCAATATACTCGCTGCGCTTCACATATTGTGCTGGGTTGAAGTTTTCTCCATTTCCTGGAATAACCTCCATACTGAACAGTATTTTTGCCGACTCCTCGGCCCAATGGCCCTTAAGATGCTTCAAATCGGGAACCATCAGCCGTGTATTCACAGGTTCGGTCTCCAATCCAAGACGCTGCTGATAATCCTTTAATACCTCTGTGGCATTCCCATTCTTATCAAATTCGGGCAGCGTGGCATTATATTCCAGCACGCTCTCTTCCCAGTCCTGCTCTACATATCCACCTTCAAAGCTGATCTGCCAGGGCTGGTTTTCAACATATCTGAAGCCCTTTTTGGCCGTACTTGAAACGACAACCTGGGCAAGGCCGCCCCATGTCGGAGAACCTTCCAGGCTTGCCGAAATGATTAAGTTTACAGTCCCTGACTTGGTTGAACCCCAATATTGATCAAAGCCATACTGAGTTCCTGTCATTTCAAGGGTTATAGTGCCTTTTGAACCAATGATGGAATAGGTTTTCGTCAGCTGATACTCCCCTACATTATACAGCACTGCAGGCTTTGGATCATTGATGCCGGACCTTGAAAATTGATAGTCGGTTAAAGAGAAGATAATATCTCCCACCTTGATGTTTTCGGTGGGTCTTTTGGTAATGGTGCTGGTTTCCGTGGTTTGCCCGTTTTCTTTTGTTTCGGTGATTGTATCCATCACAACCACCCGGGTGAGGGTCGCATTTTGTTGTGCATTCGCAAGATTGTATGTATAAGTGGTATTAATTTTCCCCTGTCGGACATTCTTCTTCACCGTCATGGTTCCTTCCAAAATAATTGGGCTGCCCGTTAAAAAACAAGCCTCCCGATACTGGTAGGTATTGCTGACATAGGGATCTGCCGCTGAAATTCCGCCCTCATACCCCATCGAGCCGGTATAGGCATAAACCCCAACATTTGTGATTACAATGCTGCATAGGCATATCATGGCTGCTGCCAGTTTCATTTTTCTCATTCTTATCCTCCCTGCCCGCTCAATGGTTACCAACGATCACCACCAGGGCACTATTGCTGCTGGCCGTGCGGATCACCGTGAGTTTGTCCCCTTCCTTCAAAAGGCCTGCGTCAATGATCCCTTCGTCTGCGTAAAAGACTGTATTTGCAAGCAGATTTAATTCAATGTTTGCTTTGCTCTCCCAGTTCCAGGTGCCCAGATTGAATCCATTCACTTCGGTAAGCATGAATGATGAAGGAGGCGTAACCAGTTGGCCGAAGGAATCACGCACCACACCGTTGAGCTTTTGGATGCGGCCAGAATAAACCACATCGCCATATTGCGCCGTGCTGACAAGCATCGCTTTGCCGTCCTGTGCCAGAACATAAACCGTCTGGCTTTTGAAGCTGTCAGTGTCTAAATCGTCAAACTCCGTCAGATCGGTTCTACCATCATCATCAAAGATTCTGGTGACAGTGGGATCAAGGGTGAGAGTTTTGGGGATGTTAAAATATTCCCATGAGGGTGATCTAAACTGTGAGAAGGACTGCAGGGTCATGTTGCTCATAGGATCGATCTGCGAAATTCGCCCCCGCAGCAGGGTCAGTCCGCTGTCCCGGGCAGGCTCGCGAAGCCATAGGATATTGGCCTTCTGCGTGCCATCGGTCATCATGCCCACCACAATGGATGCTTCATCCTGGCTCTTTACCTGATTGGGCTGAAGAAGCCTTCCGCCTTTCAGGATGATGGAGCTTTCACCATAAGAAATCAGCTCGTCGCCATTAAGAAGCGTCAGACTGCCTCTGCCGGGCTGGGCATGGATGATGGTATCGCTGACCACCTGTGAAAGAACGCTGTCCTGATCGATGGCCATGCGAACAACAGTGTCTTTGCCAATGATGTTCTGACCCATGGCCAAATAAACTGTACCCTGGGCACCCTTTGGTATTTCAGGAGAATAGTTCTCGTTTACCGGAAGCTTTGTGACACCTCTTTGCCCAAAAGGCTTCCAGATACCATTGGTAAACTGCTGCATCTCCGTCACCACAAGGTTTTTATTCATTGCATCATAGTATGACAGCTGCGCTTTATACACACCGCTGGCTTCTATTTGTTTTTTCTCTACATTCACTTCACCAATGACCAAACGGTTTCCTGAAGTCTGAAGAAGCAGCCTGACATTATCTCCCTCGGAAAGGTCATTGAATGAAATTTTTCTGCTGTCAGAGAAGATCGGAGTGCTGCCTGGTATTTGCAGCAATTCCACTGCACCGTCTTCCCTTTGCAGCTGCAGTGTTCCATTTCCCTTGGTTCGGATCCTGCCGTATACAGGATAATAATTGTCTGCGCCACTGATCTTTGTAACAATTCCGGTTTCATCCAGTTTGAGAAAAATACTGTCGCCAGGGTTTAAATCTTCCAGAACTGCAGAGCTCCCATTTTTAAATACCAAAACATCTTGCGGACTAAGCCAGGAATAGGTTCTAAAACTGGATAGTTCTGAATCACCATCGAAAGAGCTTCCCGATCCATCCGGAAAATACAGGGTTACATACCCCAGATCAGGGTTGTTTTCTTCCAGAATACCACTGACGATGCCTTTTTCTTGAAACAAGCCCGAATTGATGTTTTCCATGGCTGTGGCCAACTGGTTTTCCAGGGTGATCAACATGATGGTTTCAGGCTTCACATCCCTTAGTGTTTTTCGTGCCAAATCCACTGTAATGGCGGCAGCCTTGCTGACAGTCAGCTCTTTTACTTCTCCGGTGGAATGAAATTGCTGAAGACCGCCCAGGTCCAACAGGCGGACATCGAAAAAAGGTGTATCAAGAAGTATTTCGCAACGAATGGAGCCTGTTTTATCATCTGCTGACAATATTTTCACCAGATGATACACTGTATTTTTTTGACCAGACAGCACTACAGCATATTGAACCTGTCCATTTTGGACAAAGTAGACAATTTCCTGCCCTACACGCAAGGCATCCTCATTTTTCAGATTGCCCTGCACATTCACAATGGTTCCGCGCGGCTGCTGCAGGTTTTTGGTTCCTGCCTGCTCATTGGCACCGGTGACGGCGGTTGGACGAGTAAACCGGAATTGATGCAGCGCACCATCGCTTGATCGCACATTCACCTCTGTAACCTTTGTACTGGTTCCAATGGTTTTATCATCGTATGATGTTATCCTTTCAATAGTACCCTTAAGTTTCTCGACCTTTAGCCTGGTGAACAAAAACGGCTCGGCGTTCTGAAGGATTTGTGCGGCCTGTTCCCTGTTTAAAGGTCCCTTTGGCTCAAACCTGCCATTGTAGCCATTCATGACCCTGTTTTGCAAAATTGCTTCAATATAGGGGATACGGTGTGGATTGGCCTGCTGCCAATCGGTGTAACTGTTAAACAGGTGGGTTTGGTCGTATATCGGAGTAAGTCCCATCACCTTCGCCACGTAGAAAGCCATGTCTTCACGGGAAACCGGACTGTTTCTTCGAAAATCCGCAGCCCTCAGCACGCTCTGATCGATGGCAAAAGCATCGTCGTATTCTTCCTGTGTTAGAATGCCATCATTGAATGCAAGCTGGATGTAGCCGTCAGACCACATGGCAGGAGCCAGAAGCTTGCGGGCTGTTCTTTCCAGATCAAGTGCTTCTGCCGCCAGCTGGGCCTCGGCCTCGCGCCCGGCCATGTTATAAGCCACGGCAATGGCCTGCTCTGTGGTAAGCATGTCGGAAAGGCCAAAGCGCTTCGCACCATAGCCTTTCATCAGCTTCAGCGCACCTGTTTCCCAGATGGCGTTTTTAGCCCAGGTATCTGAGTGTACAACATCCTGATAATCCAGATTGTTCAGATGAACTTCAGCAGAAAGCCTTCCATCAAAAAGCCGCACAGGAACTTCATCTTCAGCATTTGTCACAGAAGGCGGAACCATTATCAGCAAGATTAGAGAAAATATGAGCCAGACAATAAGCTTTCTTTTTTTTGTCCTATGCATTGAATCACCTGTTTAAGCCCTGGAGACCACTCCCCTTCTTGCGGAGAGTTGGTTTTACAGTTACCGTTACTGTTTAAGGTTGTTTTTGTTCTATAATTATTTATCGGAATAACCGGTATGGAAATGAAGTAAAACGAAACAATCGATGTTTCATTGCAATCTCCCGAAAGCATCCTGATTGATTGATTAAAACCTCCGATCCGGTGATATTTGCATGAAACATTCCAGCAAAAAAGCCTTCCGTCCCTGGAAGGCTTAGATAGGTTTTTCATTTATGAAGTATTATTATGAAACAGGCGGTGATGTAAAAATCCAGCTTAGTACCTTAGATTGGCCGTATTCATCGGGTATTTTGATAATATTCATGGACCCGATAAAGGGAATGATATAAGAAACCGCCACAAACACCACCACGCAGCCGATGATGGCACCCAGGGCAAGGCCAATGGTTTTATTGGTGGTATTCAGGAAATTGCTTTGGGAGATCAGCGTATTCACCAGCTTGCCGACGATGATGACAATCAGCTTAACAACAAAAAACACGACAATGATTGAAATCACCTTCAAGACGGAAAACACAAGCAGATCGGCGATGGAGGAGATTGCTCCGCTGATGGCATCCGCCCCGGCCTTTAAGGGGTTAACGCTTTCAAAAAGCTGCCCGAACATCATATTATCGCCCAAAAACTGCTGAAGCTGTGGATGCTCTTTCATGAACTGATTGCTGTTTGTGAAACTGTTCAGATTCAATGTTTGCTGGCTGAACGCCGGTATCCCGGAATAGACATTGGTCAGGGCTTCTTCTACGGATTTGCTGATCTGTGTCTTTTCCATGATCAGCTTTGCCAGCGGTTCTGAAAACAAAACAGCACATACTGCGGCCACAATATAACCGACCAGGCTGAAGATGGCGCTGATAAGGCCTTTGATATACCCGATGAAAGCAAAAAAGAAAATAACCCCGATGATCGTATAATCCACCAAATTCAGGCCAAATTGAAAGACAAGATCCAGAATAATAATGCCCGCCAGAAAAACCAGCAGCATGATCAACGGAATTTTGTCGGTACTGGTGCGCTTACGCTGACCATAATCGTCGTTTGACATAATAACCCTCCCAAATTCAACAGATAGATAGCCTGGAGTGTCTGTTTCCAAGCATTTGTGTCATATCTTGTCCTTCACAGCTGTTTTAATGTTGCTAAAAAAGCCGATCATAAATTTTTCATGAATTAAATATACCATGAATGATCATCAGAATCAATTATTCCTGTCTTCACTTATGGATTAGAATCCCTTACTCGTTTAGACTGAGTTTTTACAGTGAAATCGGATTATTACGAGATAAAGATGGGCCCCTGCCCCTGCTCTATAATGCATTTTCAGCCACATTGGTACCGATTAGTAAGTATGATGCAAATGCAAATCAAATGCTTTTGTTACT
>JAGOJH010000041.1:24811-27852 GCA_017995215.1 Thermoclostridium sp. | reverse complement strand
CAAGTGGGTCACCCATTTTACTGAGCCTGTCAAGGCGATTATCTTCGGCAAAAAAATTTATCTGTTTCATAGGTATATTATATCATATTTGGGCGAATATTGCATGAGGTTTTTAGAGATGCCCTACTATAATACCACCAATAATCGGAAATAAACCCGGGGTCTCACCCATAAAAAGGAGCACCCAAACAGGGTTCAATATTGGCTCGATCACGGTGATCAGGGAGGATTCGAGTGCAGTTACTTGCTTTATCGCAATACTGTAAAGAATATAGCTGAGCCCCAGTTGAAAGGTCCCCAGGATGCCCAGATAAATCCAGCCAGTTGTATCCGGAACGGAAGAAAACAGGAAGGGCACTCCAACCACAGCAGTAAGCACATTCCCCAGCAGTACTGATTCTATAGGCGAGCCATCCTTTTGCATTCTCATGAAAATGGGAAACATCCCGAAGGCCATTCCGCTGATCGCAGCCAAAATATTCCCCCACGCGCCCCGGGTATCCAAATCGCCCATAAAAAACAGCACCATACCACAAAGAACCACCGCTATCGTTGCCCAATCCATGGGTTTTGGTTTTTCCTTCAGCAGCCAGGCTCCAAAAAAAGCCACATAGACCGGTGCAGTATACTGAATCAGGATGGCATTGGCCGCGGTTGTATTCTTGTTTGCGGCCACAAAGGTGATCACCGTCAGGGAGTACATAAAAGCAGCTGCCAGTTGGGGAAAGGACCAGGTGAACTTTGGTTTTCTGATATATATCAGCAGGACAAGTGAAGCGATGGCTGATCTGGCTCCTGCAATTGCCAGCGGATGTGCGTGAATGCTTTTTATCAGCAGCCCGCTCATGCTCCATAATATGGCCGTTACCAGAAGAAGCAGCAGCGAAGATGTTTTTTGCTGTTTCAGACTCATCCAGATACCCCCCGAATGAAATTAACCTTATCATCATATCGCAGTGGATTTTTAAAAGCAAATAGGATATTACACAAACTTTGCTTCAATACAGGCTATTCTGTTGGTTGTTATAATAAAAAGGTAAAAATGATTAGCATTGGTCAATCAATCGCGGCTTATTTATTGTTTTTAATAAAGTAATCCCGGGTGTTTCACTTCAGAATTAGCGTTCCCGGGTTCGAGCAAAAAACCCTGATAAAAAGTTTAAAAATCTGTTGTATTTTTATTCATTCGAATGTATAATTATACTACCAAACACAAAAAGTATCCTGAACGCTGTTTCAGATAGTAATACATAAATACCTGAGCTTTCAGGAAAACCTTATTCTCAGGAAAGTATTCAAGGAGGTATGACCATGCATTTACAGGAAATTATTCAAAAGGATCAGCAATATTATATGAATACCTTTGGCAGCCGCATTCCGGTTTGCTTTACGCACGGAAAGGGGCTCTCCCTGTGGGATACCGAAGGCAATGAGTACCAGGACTTTTTTGCGGGAATTGCAGTCAGCGCGTTGGGCCATTCCCATCCTGCCCTAGTGAACGCCATCTGTGAGCAGGCACAAAAGCTTGTCCATTGCTCCAGCCTGTATTATATTGAACAGCAGGCAAAGCTTGCAGAGCTCATTGTAAAAAATTCCTGCGCCGACAGGGTATTCTTTGCCAACAGCGGTGCCGAAGCAAACGAGGGTGCCATTAAGCTTGCAAGGCTGTATTTCAAGAAAAAGGGGTTGCCCGAAAAGTTTGAAATCATTACTCTTGACAATTCCTTCCATGGCAGGACCCTTGCGACCATCGCCGCCACAGGCCAGGACAAATATCAAAAGCCCTATTCTCCGTTAACACCAAAGTTTTTGAAGGTTCCCATCAACAACCTGGAAGCCCTGGCAAACACCATCAACGGCGGCACCTGTGCGGTTATGCTTGAACCCATTCAGGGGGAGAGCGGAGTGAACCCCACTACTGTGGAATATATGAAGGGCGTGCGCGAGCTGTGTGACAAAAACGGAATCCTGCTGATATTTGATGAAGTACAATGCGGGTTGGGCCGGACCGGTAAGCTGTTTGGCTACCAGCACTACGGGGTCGAGCCCGACATCTTTACTCTGGCAAAAGCCCTGGCAGGAGGTTTCCCAATTGGAGCACTGTGTGCGAAGGAACATGCGGCAGCGGCATTTGCACCAGGGGATCATGGTTCTACCTTTGGCGGTAATCCGTTGGCATGCAACACGGGTTATGCGGTATTATCTACCATTCTGAATGATAAACTGAGCGAGAATTCAGCAGCCATGGGCGATTATTTTTTCACAAAGATGAGCAAGGTAAAGGAAAAATATCCGGTTATACAGGAAGTACGCGGCAAGGGCCTGATGATCGGGGTTCAGTTCGGTCAACCCATTGCAAAGGAATTGAATAAAAAGCTGTTTGAAAGGAAATATCTGCTGGGCACGGTGGGAGAAAGCATCCTGCGGGTCTTGCCGCCGCTGATTGTCACCGCGAAGGACATAGACGGTTTTATTAGTGTACTGGAAGAGGTACTGTCTGAGTTTTAAAGAAGAGGATTTTGCAGTGTAAAAACCTGTAATTCAGGCATGTAGCCGCTGGTGCGCTTACAGATAATCATAAGCAAAACGGGCTTGCAGAAAACTGCAAGCCCGTGTTTTATGCTTTGAGAAGAATTAAAAATTAAAAGGGTATATCTCCAAACCCGTTCATTTGTTGGAGAATTTCGTTGATAGTAGCGCCGAGGGTTGCAGCAAACACGATGCCCAGAACGATCACGATGGCAGCCACGATCAGTGATGCAATGAAATAATTCTTTTTGCTCTTGTTGGCTTTACTGCCAAATGCCCATACAAAGGGCATAATCCAACCAACAACCGGAATCATGCAAATCAACATCGTCAACAGCCAGCCGCCCACACTATAAGGCTTGTCGCGAGGGTCGTCCATGCCGTATGTATTGTTTTGAGGTGCCGGTTGAGGCCTTTGCTGGTATTGAGGCTGGGGCTGAGTCTGACCGGTCTGCTTTAACGGGTAGATTGGAGCCTGGGGCTGCGGTTGAGGCTGGTAAGCGGGCTGGGGT
>JAGOJH010000041.1:0-24711 GCA_017995215.1 Thermoclostridium sp. | reverse complement strand
GGTGGTGCCGGCTGGGGTTCAGCTGAAACGGGCTCCTGAGGTTTTCCCATCGACTGCTGCACATTGCTTTGCTCTAATGAAACCTGCATATTATTACCACATGTCTCACAAAATTTCGACCCTTCGGGTACGTTCGTACCACATTTAGGACAGAACATATCTTTACCCTCCTTTAACCATTCCGCAGGAATGGCTGAAATACATTTTTCACTGACTGTACCGGCTATCTTCTTTGCTCCAGTTCTTTGGAGATATCCTCCCAGGTTAGCCCCTGATGCACCATCAGCACCATTAAATGATATATCAGATCTGCAATTTCATACTGTATTTCATCCTTGTTCTGGTTCTTGGCACCAATAATGACCTCTGAAGCTTCTTCGCCCACCTTTTTCAGTATCTTGTCCAAGCCCTTGTCGAAAAGGTAGTTGGTATAAGAACCCTCTTTCGGGTTCATTTTTCTGTCAACAATCACTCCATAAACCTCTTTGAAAACTTCAAATGTGTTCTGCAATGGTACATTCCCCCTTCTTTGAAAGCTCACGGTAAAAGCATGTTCTGGAGCCTGTATGGCAGGCTGCACCCAGCTGCTCAACAGAAATAAGGAGCGTATCGGCGTCACAGTCAACCCTTATCTCCTTCACAAACTGAAAGTGACCGGAGGTCTCACCCTTCACCCACAGCTTGCTGCGGCTTCTGCTCCAGTAGGTAGCCCTTCCGGTGGCAATCGTCTGATCCAGCGCCTGCTGGTTCATCCAGGCCATCATCAGCACTTCCCGGTTTTCCGCATCCTGAACGATCACCGGAATTAAGCCCTGTTCGTTGAATTTTAGCAGCTCCATACTTTTAAGCCCTTTGCAATTCTTCCGTTACGGTTTTCCCCGTAAAGATAATTCTTCTAAATAATCCAAACTCATTATATAGCAAATTTTTTCATACTACAAGAATAAGTGCAAACAGCAGGAAGAGAATGTTGGAATTGGTCTGTATGACATTTCAAGCCGGCCACGATTCGCGCAGCCGGCCTGAATTTCCGTAAACTATGGTTCCATGTAAAACGGCTCTACATGGTCAGCGCACCGTTTGGCGTATCAATGATGATGAGCACCTGCTCTTCTTTCCCGGTAATTGCGTTCAGATATACAATAAAGTGCCGGTCATTCAGCTTTCCCTTCATCTCATAACAGAATACCTCAGTACCAAAGGTGGTTGGAATGATCGCAAGTCCTGACGATTTTATCTCCGTTCCAACCATAATCCTGCCGATGGCCTGTTCTTCGGTCAGGCCTGCAGCCGGTATCTCCCGCTGGGTATGGTTCATGATAAACCCTTTTGATTCGAAGCCCACAACCTCTCCGCTATCGAGCGCAATCTTCACCTTGATCAAATCCGGGTAGATGATGACATCGTCCTGTGTGTATGCGTAATTTATTGTTGCCATGCTGTCTTCCTTGATGGAATAGGTGTCCTTCATGTTTTTGAAGCCACGGCTTTCCAAAAACTTCAGGCCAGCCTGCTTCGCTTGATCCACATTCAGCGTTTCCTGCCCTATTTCTCTGGAATAGAGCATCCAGATAATATGCCCTCCCTTTTTCGTGACATCTGCAGTAGCAAAATCGTCCTTTGCTCGATCCTTAAATGTAATCTTGAAGTTATAGGCCGGGAGGGTATCGGTTTGAATTTCTCCCGTGTGTTCTATGGTCGCCACCCGATCCTCACCGATAAACTTTTTCAGCTTCTCTTGGGCCTGCTCCACGCTCAACTCATTTCCGGTCAGGCCTTTTGGCTTTTGGCTCGTCATATGCTCGGAAAATGGGCCGTCATAGATCAGCGTTGGTATGTCGGTAAAGGTTTTGTCAACATCGGTGAACAGCTGCCCGCTCAGCTTCTGCGACTGCTTTTGAAATAGTGGAGTTCCCTTGTTGGCAAGCTCATTCCAGCGGATTCTTCCGCCTGAAATAGAATTTTGCAGGTTGTTCAGTCCATCCTCCAGAGATACGGAATAGGAGTGCAGGCTTTCCAGTGTTTTGAACTGTTTTTCATTAATGCCCGTACCATTGATGTTCTGTCTGTCCAAAGACAGGGCGATATCGCCCACCTGAGATAAAAATTTCGAAGTGTTCGCAAGCACATCCTGGGTGATCGGCAGCTGTCCCAGATTGGTCTGAGCAAGGTTAGCCTGCCGCCATGCCTCCTGCAGGGTTTCCGCCGTCATTTGCGGTGTGGACGAAACCATGCTTTTCATCAGCAGGACCTCTACGTTCTGTACATGGCCAATCATCTCATAAAATGCCCTGTTGTACTGGTTATCGAGTTCCTGCCTTAAATCGGCAGCCCTCTTGTACTGATAAATCCCCCAGGCCGCAACGGCGGCAAGCATAACAATGACGACACTGTACATATGTCTGTCGGATAGCCTTTTCTTCCAGTCCAGTAATTTTTCACGAATTTTGCCCATTTGATCAAACCTCCCTGTCGGGTGACTCCTGTTCCTGTTAATGATTTACTCACCCGCTGTTGTTGTTTATGTCATTTAGCTACTTGCCAAAATTATGTTTTCCAATAACTACGATAATCTTTCTGCTCCAGATCCATTTGCTCGTTGCTGTTGCCGGGTTCCAGTAGAACAACGAACCCCCGGTTGGATCCCACCCGTTTAGCGCATCCCGTGCTGCTCTCACCACCGTTGATTTGGAATCGATGGCAACATTGATCTGCCCGTCACTGACAGCGGTAAAAGCTCCAGGCTGATAAATCACCCCTGCAATCGTATTGGGGAAATCCGGAGAATTGACCCGGTTGAGAATAACCGCGCCAACCGCAACCTGCCCCTCATAGGGTTCACCCCTGGCTTCCCCGTTGATGGCCCTTGCAATCAGCTGTTCATCTGAAGTCCTGGTGGACTGTGCGTAGGAATTGTTGAGTATGGGGGTAACAAGACATAATACAATTGAAAAAGCAGATATCCAAACAACAAATTTGCTCTTTTTTGTTTCCTGCATGGCATTTTCCTCCCCGGTTTTCTTTCCTGTTGATTCCCTGGCATCCGGTTTCCTGAACTTTTTGTTTCATTCGCGGATGAACCCTGCCCATTTTTAAGCTTACCGTTAGTTTTTCTTATGCCGGCATATTTATACTGACATCCGCTCATAATGGAAGTGTGGTGATGAAAACCAAATTCTTCAGAAAGAGAGCGTAACGTATGCATGTCATTTTTTTATACGCATCCACAGGCTGCGGCCATTTGAAAGCGGCCGGATATGTCAGGGAAGCTCTGATGGATATGAACCGCCAGATGGATATTCATATGACGGATGTACTTGATCTTCAGTATTTTCCTGTTGAATCTTTTATGTTGAGCTTATTTAAACTGCTTGTGTCAAAATGTCCGTGCGTTTATCGTCTGCTATACCGGCTTACTGAAAACAACGCATGGTTTAACAGGTTTGCAGGAAGGTTCTTTTCAAAAAGCATTCATGCATTGAAAGAGCAGTGCCTGAGTGAAAATGTAAAGGCGATCGTGTGTACCCACCCGCTAGCTTTGCTGTTCGCGTCCAGGCTGAAAAGAGAATTAAAGGAGAATTGCCCGCTAACCGTAGGGGTTATTACAGATTACCAGATTCACAGATTCTGGCTGTACCCATATATTGATCTGTATTGTGTACCAAATTCAGAAATGAAGGAAGAGCTGATGCTGCTGGGCTGGACCGATGATACGGTGAAGGTGACCGGTGTTCCATGCCCGATAAACCTTCCCTTTGATGACAAGATAACAAACATAAAACCGTTTTGGCTGGTTTCAGGCGGAGGTTGGGGCCTTGGCAGCCTCGAAACAACCACCCGCGGCCTTCTGAAAAGATATGCAGACTGTAATCTGCTGGTGGTAACGGGAGAAAACCGTTCCCTGTATCGCAGGCTGAAGGCTTTAGAAAAAAAGAACACCGGCAGGCTGACAGTGACCGGGACGATCCCGCAGCTGTTCAGTACCATGAAAAACGCACTTGCGGTGCTGACAAAGCCCGGAGGGCTGACCGTTACCGAGGCGATGATCCTGAAAAAACCGCTGATCCTGCTAAAACCACTGCCTGGAGCCGAGGAAAGAAACCTGGATTATTTAATCCGCAAGGGAGCAGCCATTTCTTACGACCGTTTTTTTGAGGAACCTGAGGTCATTGAACATTGGCAGGAGCACTATACCAATCAACAGGACGCTACTGCCAAAAGCGATAGCAGCACCCTGATAGCAAGATGGATTATGGAAAGGATTAACCCGTGAACCTGACTGAAGGGGTTCTTTTCATAATTGCTGGTGCTAGTTGTTTTCAACTCAGTTCAATGATATTCGCAGGTTCACTGTGAAAAACCTCTCTGACCAGCTCAACCTCCCGTTTTTTACAGGTGAAAAGCAGAATTTGTCTTGTTTTGCTCTCCCGCTCCAAAAGCACCAGTGCTTCTTTTGTTCTTGATTCATCGTATTGAGCAAATGGCTCATCAAGGAAGAGTGGAAGCGTTTCGCCCTTTATCTCAACGATTCTTACCGCTGCAAGCCGCAAAGCGAGATAGATTTGATCCATGGTTCCGGAAGAAAGCTGATCAGGAAGAACTTCTTCAGTACTCTCCTGTGGAGCAAGCTTTAGGGTCAGGCTGTCATCTGCTTTTATGCCTTTATATTTTCCTGCCGTCACTGCCGATAGAATTTCTCCCATTTCCCTATTCAGCGCAGGAACATAGTCGCGTTGGATAACAAGGCCTGCTTCTGTCAAAGTTTCTATTGCTGTATCCAGCGCCTTTCCGAGGAATAACAGCTTCTCTTTTTCACCCCGAAGGGCCCCAACCCTTTCATGCGCCTGCTGTAGCGTTTCATCGTCGGGTATATTTTCAAGCCTGGTTGCCAGGGTGTTCGCTTTTAGTTGATTTTGCCTTAAAGCTTCATGAATTTCTTCGATAGCGTAATCAATTCCTTCAATGGAGCTACTTTTCAGCATTACGTCGGCTGGTACTCTTTCCAAACCCCGACCTGTTGTTTGAAGGAATTCTTCCAGATCTTCAATGGATACAATTTTTTCTCCACAAACCAGGGAAGCTTCCCGGAGGATCCCTTCCTGACTGAGGGTACATGCCTGCACTGCACCTTGTGCTTCTGTCAAAGCAGGCAGCAGTGAATGGTATGCTTCATAATTCTCCCTCCAGGTATCTATACGCTCCTGGGTTAAGACGTCTGAGCTGTCCATGTCCTGGCCAAAATCCAGCAAGGACAACAGTTTTGCCTTTAGCTCCTCCAACCGGGTTTTTGTCCAGGCTCCCCTGCGTTCAAGCGATGCCAACGTTTCGGTCAGCTCGTCAAAATGCTGACGACTATTTTCATAAAGCCCTTTTAACCGTGTAAAATCCATAAAATCATTTGCTTGCACAGCCTGCATCCATTGCATCAGGAGTTGCCGGCTTTTAGTTATGTTCTTCCCAGGCCAATCTTTGGTTGTGTTTTGTCCTTCAGACCTCATTTTTGCCAGGAAAAAGAAGGATGAAACCCCCAGAGCACCAATAGCTGCAATGAGCAAAGAAATGTATGCAGAGAACGGCAGCACCGTACGTAAAAACAGAAGGTCAGCCGCAATGACCATTGCAGAAAGGATTATGGCCGTAAGAAGCCATCTGCGATGGTTTACAGGTTGTTTTGCATCTGTTGTATCCATGTCAGGGAGCTCTTTGTACAGAAGTTGTTGCAGCACCCCGTCGATAGCTTCTTTTTCCCGATCAAAGATTTCATATTGTGTGAGAATGATCTGTGCGTCGGAAAGCTTTTCTTCCTTTTCGGCTTTACTCAGCCGAATTTCCTCCAATTCCTTTTCCAGAATCTCAAAGCGTGCAAAATCGACAGACAGCGCATGGGCATCCTGTCGGGTAACACTCTGGTACCCGCTCAGTGCGTCCAGTTCATAGCGAAGCTCTGTCACAGCCGCTTCGTGTCTTTGCCGTTGCCGTTCTGTTTCAATGAACTCATTTCGGTATTGTGTAAGCCTATTCGATAATTCTTGTTGTTTTTGGCTTGAAAGCAGGGCTAGTACCGCTTCCTTTTCTGAAACAGCAGCTTCCAGTCGTTTTTGCAGTTGGATCTTCTCTTGCTTTAATCGTTCCAGTTCCAAAAAATGGTCCATCCGGGTTTCATGCAGACGACGAAGTTCTGTTTCCTGCCGGGCGGCCTCAGCAGACCGTGCCTCCAGCAGGTTCATTGGACGGGTAGTGGTTCTGTCGCGGCCCACATGGGAAAGCTGCGCCTGCTTTAAAGCCTTTATCGCTTTGTGCAGGGAGATCCCTTCATCTGCACTTTCGCGCAGGTTCAGCAGCCTTTCAGAAAGAACCTTTCGTCCCTCTGCATCCACCGGGGTTTGCATCTGATCAATGAATAAAGTGCGTTCGAAGCAGTTCTCCGAAAGGCCCAGGTGCTGCTCGGCAAACCCCGCTCCCTGCTCTTTTCCTGCCGGGAAATGACCGGTAATATTGTTTGCGTGTTCATCCTGTACGTACACCGTATTTTTTTCAAAGCTGCGCCCTACAGTGAACCTGCGCCCATCGTCCAGCACATATTCCATCATGCCGCCAAAGCTGTCTGCGCTCCAGGGCCTGTAATGTCTTGTTGGGGATAATGAGCCGTCCTTACCTCTTCTTCCGCCCTTCAGCCCAAAAAGCATAGCTTTGATAAAGGTTTGAAGCGTGGTCTTACCGGCTTCGTTAAAGCCGTAGATCACGTTCATTCCCCCGCCCGGTGTAAAGGTTTTGTTTTGAAACCTGCCAAAACCTTTTATTTCCAGCCTTTCAATCTTCATCGCCCATGCCTCTCAACTGATTCTTATTTTCATGCACCTGTGGTTCGGACGTAAACAGCCTTATCTCAGTCCTGACTCAAGTGTTCAGGGACTTGCTCGTTTTCAAGAAATATTATCAAGAGCTTACAGTTCTTATTCCTAAAGCTCGACTTCCCCCCGCAAGAGCGCGTCCAATCCAAGTTTCAGAGCCTTCTTCAACATTGGTTTTTCCTCATCATCAGCCTTCGTTAGCTTATCTTTCATCAACCGGATAAAAACACCGGCAATATTATTGTCGGCAGCAAGCAGTTCCAAGTCATATGCAGGCTTTGTCAGGTCGATAAGCTCTGCATGGAAGCATTTTTGTCCAAGGAATTCACGGGCTGTTTCCAGATCCACCTGAACCCCTTGTGGCAAGCTGCCTGTGAATTGAACCCGGACGATATCATCTGTGAGCCTTTCCCAGTCAACCTGTGCCAAACGCTGCAGCAGCTGAATCTGGGAGCTGCAGCCTGATATATCCAGCTGCAGCTCGCGGTAAAAACGTTTCTGTAGTTGAATAAATTGAATTTCCCTGAGTATCCTGCCGTTTTCCTTTTCCAATGAAACCCAATAAGCGCCGTGCTCACCGGGCTCGTCGAAACCAAGGGGTTCCGGGCTGCCTGCATTGACAATGCCCCTGGCCTGATGGGTATCCTTTTTTCCATGGAAATGCCCGAGGGCATAATAATCCATTCCCAGCCCCAGCAGCGTGTTTAAATCGGTGGGATTATACGGGCTTTGGGTAAATGCCAAATCCAGTGTTCCGTGAAAAAGAGCAATGTTGATCCGCTCCGGGTGGACTGAAGGGGGTTTCATGACCGGCAGGCTTTCCTGACGAAAGGTATCAAAGCCAACGCCATAAAAATAAACGCTATTCACTTCATGAAAATATTCAGGGCAGTCGGTTGTGAGGATATGTACGTTTGTGTTCCATGAAAAGCTTCTGTACCAAGAGTTTGCCACATAGGGGTCATGATTTCCCGCAACGAGAATCACCTGCCGGCCTTCCAGCCTTTTAAACTGCTCGTTCAGCCAGTGTATGGTTGAACACGCCACATAGTGATGCTCATATAGATCACCTGATATCACAAGATAATCGGTGTTTTTACTGATAGCTGCAGAGATGACCTTCTCGAATGTTTCCCTCAAATCCCTGCGCCGCAGGCTTGACAAACCTGCTGAACCCAGCCCGGCGAAGGGGGCATCCAGGTGAATGTCGGCGCAGTGAACCAGGCTGACCTTGTTTTTCATAGGAATACCTCTGCTTTCAGGGTGCTTCCCCGTCTTTTGTAAGAATAACGGCAAATGCCGTGGCATGGCTGCGGGTGTGAGTAAGGCTGATATCCATCGAGGTCCCGCCCATCCGCTGGTAATGCTCCAGCGTGGTGCCATACAAGTGGACCATTGGTTTTCCTTCGGCATCATTGACCATCTCGATGCCCTGCAGGGTAACCCCGCGGGCAAGCCCGGTTCCCAATGCCTTTGAGACGGCCTCCTTTGCGGCAAACCTTGCGGCATAGCTTTCATAGCGGCCGTTCTTACGGCTTTCGCAATATCGGATCTCCTCATCGGTAAAAACCTTGCGAATGAAGCTGTCCCCGTAGCGCTCGATGGACTGCCTGACGCGCTCGATTTCAACCATATCTACCCCGCAATGGATACTCATGCTTACTTCCTTACCTGTTCTCTTTGATAACCCGGATATTGAAAAGCACAAGCAAAAAATTTTGCCTGTGCCTTGTGTGGCGTCCCGAGTAGGAATTGAACCCACATTAGTAGAACCGGAATCTACTGTCTTATCCTTTGGACCATCGGGACATAACCCTTCATTCAAACATTTCTATTATACCCCGGGCAGAGGCAATTTTCAAACTATTTTTCTAAGAAAATGCATCCAGCTTGCCAAGCAGTTGATGGGCCAAATGCAGCAGGTAGCTAATGGCGGTTCCCTCAAACGTGGACCAGATATATATGGCAGCAGCAACAATCAGCCTGACGGGGTACTCCAGCTTGGTTTTTACGCTGACGGTGCGCATCATAATAGCCAACTGCCAAAAAAGCATGGCAATCACAACAAAAGCATAAAGAAAAGATTCCTGATTAAACCAGCGGGTTTGAAGCCCGGGCGGCATGGTCAGTGGAAGGAGGGGCACAAACACCAGGTGAGAGAGCGCATAGGATTTCATCAGGATAACATGAAAACCGCGGACAACAAATTTTTCAGTGCGTTTACCGATATACCGGCAAAGATCGGCAATAGGCCACGCAAAACAAACCACATTAATCAGCCCAATAACCACAGCTATGATCAATGTTAGTAGAATTTTCAGAACCATTCCTGAGTTTTCAGTGATCAGGTAATCGTTCAGTATGGAGCGCTCGGCATTAAGCACATCATAGATCCCTACGAAAATAACAAGTGGGATTAACAGCATGATTGACGGATTGAACCGTTTATGCCACTCCCGTGGCCATAAGAGCAAATCCAACCCACTCCTGGAGTATTCCATCAAATTCTCCTGATAAAAAAATAGTACCCGGGGTGAAAACTACCGAGCAATTCAGTTTCGGTACGCCCATAGCCAGTGGTTTGTTTAACAAAAGCCCTGATTGCTTTTTAATACAAACTCACCTTTTAGAACCGGCTTTTTCCATTATAACACAACTGAAAGAAGCTGCGCAAGTGACGCAGACTGACGCAGCGCGACTGTCTTCTGTGTACCAGGCTTCATTCTTAGACATTGCTGTTCACCCCCTCCTTTAATAAGTTCATAAGTCGCTTTACAGGTATATGTTTTACCTGAGCGCAGCGAAGGATCTATAGTAATGAGGGTTCCTTCACTTCGTTCAGGATGACAAAGTGCGTCTGCTTACCTGTGAACAATAACAAACAGACAATACGCAGCTATCTCACAGATTGAAAAAAAATTGCATCCCATGGCTTCCATTGTTATAATAAGTATTATTTTGTTTTGGATGCAACTCTTTGGGAGGTGGCAATTATGCCTCATGTTATTGTAAAGCTATGGCCCGGAAGGTCAGAAGATCAAAAAAAGAAGCTGACTGAAAAAATTGTGCAAGCCGTTATGAGCGAACTGAGTGCTGAAGAAACCAGCATATCGGTCTCATTTGAAGAGGTTGCAAAAGAACGCTGGACCCAGGATGTCTATATTCCGGACATTGCCGAAAAGCAAAGCATTCTTTATAAGAAACCCGGTTATAAACCCTCGTAGACTACTGTTTTCTTTTAGAGCTTTCAAACGGACTAGCCTGGCTACAATCCATGGTAATGGCAGGTTCTTTTTGTATAAGCAGGAATACCGGGCGAAATTGGGGCACGTTCCGAGTGGCTTCCCGTTATGGGTTTTTTGCGTTTTTCGTCTTCCATTCCTCGTAATGAACCGTATTTTTCAGGTTCTCGGCAAAAACCGCCCAAACCTTTTCGTTGGCAAAATTATAGCTCCAGGCCGAAGTGCCGGCCAGGTTGTATTTATGTGCCAGTGCCGACTTGTAATTCACTGAGTGCTCGTTCTCCAGCCACATTTTATAGGTGACGCCCCCATCTGTAAAGGAAACTGAATACTGACCGCTTCTTTCATCCCACTGCGGCTGGACATTGTTTTTTTCCATGAGGCTGTTCGCTGCCTGCATTGTTAAAGCTTTTCCCGTTTTAGCAGTGGTTTTCCCGTTCGCGTCGGTGGTTTCCTCCCAAAGGCGCGTATACAGGGGGATACCCATTAAAAGCTTATCTGCAGGAACCTCTTTCAAGGTCTTTTTCAGGTTTTCCTCCACCCAGTCCAACTCTGCGGTAGATCCGCTCTTGGAGGAACCGGCCCAGGTTTGGTCATACGTCATCAGGCAAACGTAGTCCACTGTTTCTGCCAGTGCTTTTCTGTCGTAACATCTTGACCAGGTATCACTTCCATCGGGAACCGTGACATCAACAGATACTGTCAGCCCCTGCTCCCTTGCAAGGGGCGTAAACTCACGTATAAATTGTGTATACACCTCTTTATCTGTTTTGTAGATGTTCTCGAAATCGATATTGAGCCCATCCAGTTGATAAAGCGCTGCAAAAGCGAGGAGCTGCTTGATTACATATTCCCTTTTCAGCCCGTCATTCAAGATGGTGCTGGTGTTGGCGATATTGCTGAATTCATTGGCCACCAGCGCCCATACCTGGTAACCGTTGTCATGAGCCCACTGTACATACACCGAATCAGCACGGTTAATAAAATCGCCCCGGTCATTGGCAATCTGAAACCAGGTCGGTGACAAAACATCGATCCCTTCTTCAATTTTCCAGCTTAAATAAGCCTTTGTAGGGTTATACATTTGGTCCCATACCAGATTGATCTTTCCCGACGGCAATGGTGGAGAGCTTTTAATGGACTGCGGAGCCAACCCAAGTTCATAGGATTTCACAACGAGATCCTCTTTGCTGATGTATCCTAAAATCCCATCAGTGGTTCTGACCTTGTACCACTTGTCATATTCCTCAAAAACAAACATTTTTGATGCTTCGGCCTGAAGTTCCTGATCAGCAAACCGCTTTAATATGGGATAACGGATATGGCGGCCTTTTCTGACCACAGACCCGGCGGATATGGGGTAACCGGTTCTGAAGATGGTATCCTCCCTGTCTATGATCACCACATTCGTTGTGCTGATATATTGAAGCTTGATCCGATAAAACGATGCAAGAAAATCCACCGGTACATACAGCACCCCGCTTATTTCTGTGGCGGGAAATTTCAGCTCCATCGGAGTGTTGTTGATATAAGCATCCAGTTTGTCCGTTTCCATTTGAATGACCCTGTCCGCCGTCGTAACAGTAACCTTTTTCAGGGTTTCATCCCACCAGATATAGGGATCCAGATGGGTTTTTACGGCTTGATACGGCAGCAGTATCTGCCCGTCTGAGACAACCGGCGGATGTTCTTCAAGAATTTCCTCACCTTCGATCACCAGGGTCGTATCGGCGGAATCGTATGCGCTGACCATGGTTTCATTCGCTTTAAAATGGGTTTTATAAACTTGTCCCGCCAGAACGGCACAACCTATAACAAATATGAATACAATAAAAAATAAGATAAAATTCCTTTTCATGGTGACCTCCACACACAGCTTCACAAATGCATGATATGATGCAATGGTTTTCTTCATCTCCCCGGCAACGCAGTCATATTGAATATGAGCAACGCTCAGGATGAAAGCATTATGTTTTGGGAAAATCTTCAGCTGGAAAATAGATTTCCCATACGAAATACAATCGAGAAAATAGCGCTAAGCCGCTGTGTATTTTCAATTACTTTTATTATATCGTCTATTTCGACAAATGTCTTATGGAAAACACATGTAATGATTTCACTGCAGAAGCTTATTCCACTGAATAATGATTTTATTCTATAAAATTCAGATCGAGCGACCTGCTAAATTTAGATGCAATCAATACTATGATTTTGATGTTTATACAGTGCAATCATGTGCTAATTCATTGGCAGGCCAGACCTGTGACCGGCAGCACTACAAAGAGAAGACAGGATCAAAAAAGACGCAGTGCGCCTTTTTCCGTTCACGTTATGAAACTGGCAAAACTTTTCTGTGTAATTTCAATCGAAAAAAACTTTCCTTGGAATAAAGGTTTTAAAGTTTTGAAGCATTTTATCGGTTGGTTCAAAATAAACAACAGTTTGTTCATTTTTATAATTTAACACTATGAACCAGACACCTTCAGCTTCCTTGAAGGAAGTGCAGTCGATCTGTTTTTTGAACCCTTTGTATTGGGGCGTGAAATGATCGCTTTTCAGTTTGGCAACCACCTCAAAAGTTTTGCAGTTTGCGCTGAAAACGCGTACACGCTTTCTTTGGGCAACAATTTTATCTATATCAAGGTCACCATTGGTCACGGCGTATTCATATTCTATATTCTGTGTCGTTAATAGAAGATAAGCCAAATAAAGAATACCCGCTATAAAAAGCAGACCCATATCGGCCAAATAGGTTAACACAACCATCGACAAGACTATAGAGCCGATTATAATGGCTGTAATGATCAGATAATCCTTGATATCTTTCTTTTTTGTAACAATTTTCTCCATGAAAATATCCACGCTTATACCTCCTGTCCATTCCTTATAGCAATAGAATCAATTGCTTTGCAATTGCAACACACCTGGGATGCATCTGCGAGCAACCAGATTGTATGGGTGAGCAGTAAGCTTTAGCTTGCGACCAGCCGCAGCAACAAAGCTTTAGCTTTATTAATTCGAGGCGTGAGAAGAGGATTTTGTAAGCAAAATCCAGCACTGAGCGACCGGTTAAACATGTGCTTGCCACCTGTTGAATTTAATTTATGCCTGCCACCACCAGTCTCTGGCCAAAAACGCATATTCAGGCATTTCTAAACCCTAAGGGTTGAATATACGCGAAGAGGTGGGGCGGGGGTCCATCTTTACCTCGTTATAGAATTCTACCATAACCCTCCACTGCTTTGCAACATGAACAGGGAAGACATGAATTTCAAATTGTGAGATAATAGGTTCAGCGAGTTGTTCATGCTTGAAATTCATATTTGGTTGTTAATTAACTTTGGCTATTGTTAAATATTATTTTGAGTGCACTTGACTGTACATGATGGAATATGGTAGAATGAAACAAATTTGTTACGAACGCATGGGCGAGCAGTGCAGCGAAGCGGAACGGCCAGCCCAGGACGCATGGGCGAGCAGTGCAGCGAAGCGAAACGACCAGCCCAGGACGCATGGGCGAGCAGTGCAGCGAAGCGAAACGACCAGCCCAGGAGACCGTTCGGCAAAGCCGAGCCGGCTGTGAGATAGGGGGACACTATGAAAATCAGTAATTTATTTCAGAAGAAAAAGCAAATTCTCTCTTTTGAAATTTTCCCGCCAAGACTGGATACTCCCATCGAGTCAATTTATGACCGGCTGGGAGATTTTGCAGCCATGCGGCCTGACTTTATCAGCGTTACTTATGGAGCAGGCGGTTCAAAAAAGGGAAGAACCCTGGAGATTGCATCCAAAATCAAGCAGGATTATGGTATTGAAAGCCTGGCACATTTCACCTGTGTTGGCCACTCTATCGAAGAAATTGACAACATGATTCGTCAGATGCAGAATAAGGAACTTGAAAACCTGTTTGCGCTGCGTGGGGATCCTCCGGTTGATGTTCCTGATTTTAATTTCTCCAAAAACGTTTTTTCCCATGCAAGCGAGTTAATCCGTCACATCCGCAGGCAGAGTGATTTCTGTATTGCTGCGGCAGCTTACCCCGAAGGCCACGCAGATTCACCCAGGGTGAAGTATGATATGCACAATTTAAAAATGAAGGTAGACACGGGGGTGGATTTTCTGATCACCCAGCTTTTCTTTGATAACCGTGTGTTCTACGATTTTTTAGATAAGTGTGCAGCCCATCATATTTCCTGCCCGGTTCTTCCAGGGGTTATGCCCATTTTTAAAGCCGGGCAGATCAAACGGATTGCGTTGATGTGCGGGGCCTCTATGCCCGCAAAGCTTGTCATTCTGCTCGATAAGTATGGAGATACCCCTGATATGGAGAAAGCAGGGATTGAATATGCTTCGGAGCAAATCCGCGACCTTCTGGCCAGTGGTGTGGATGGGGTTCATATCAATACGATGAACCGGGTGAATACTACGAGAGAAATCCTTAAAAACATTGCGCTTTTGTGATCACTCCTATAGTCCGAAAGCTTCCTCCAGCGTTTTCCCCGCAGTTTGGCACATCATGGCGTTTATCAGCTGCTGCTCCGTCACCTGACATAAAACCTGCAGCTGCTGATCAGCCACATGTAAAATGTGATATTGGTCATAATCCAGCAATAGCAAAGCTTCACCAAGGCTTATTTCCTTCAGCACCAGAATGTGTCTGACCGGGTAGGCCTTTTTCTTTAAAATTCTTTCTTTTCGGCGTATCAGCGCATCCAAATTCAACCGGTTCACCGACCTTTTCACAGATTGTATGCCCGGCAGCAGGGCAATGGTGATAAACAGGCTTGGGTTTTTGAACCTCATGGTAAGGTATAAGCCAATCAACAGCAACAGCACTCTGATGATGCTTCCAAATCGCTGCATCATCCTGATGGTTCTTTTCGTTCCGACACGACTATACAATAAAACCAGTAAAATATTACCGCCGTCCATGGGGTAAAGCGGAATAAGATTGAACAAGCCAATCACAAGATTGGCTCTGATGAAGTCATGAAAATAAACATCCCGCCCCTGCAGTGCTGCGAATATTCCCGCAGCAAACAGGTTCCCTGCGGGCCCTGAAGCGCAGATCAGGCATTGCACCCATTTTTCCGGGTTAAACTTTATCCAGACTGCACGAAACCCCCATGGAAGGAAAAAAAGACGGATGCCTTCCTGAAAAAAGACATGCCCTGCAAGCAGATGAAAGCCTTCGTGGACAAGCAGGGCTGCCAGTGCACATAATAACGGTGTCATCAATCATTCCCCTGGATGTACTGCACACACTCCTCATAAGTGTCTGTAAAGGATTGAAAAATGCCTTCTGCTGTGATGTTCTGTTCCACTACACGGGTACGGATTTCAGCAATAATACTTTGGGGTAGCTCTTCGGTACTATTCTGGCACAGGATGCATAAACAAACGATGATGATGCAGACCGTGGACTGGAGGATGATCCTTTTTGCAAGAACCGGTTTGCCATTGTTGTTCCTGACGCTTCCAGGTGCCCTGTTGCGTGAGGAATAATGTGAAGAATATGGTGCAGAACGCCTGATATAGCGTGATCGAATCGCCTGGCTCATAAAACTCACCCTGAACTTGTTCCTGCAGGATCATTATATGGGGTGATGAAGCGGAATATGAGCGAAAAAAGAAAACCCAAACCATTACGGTTTGGGGCCTGAACTTTAAATCAATGACGATGAGACTGTTTCACGGCAAGTTATTACATATACCATGAATCAGATAAATTTCATGTCCCGAAATGCCGTTTCCCTACATTTTGACACCTAGCCAAATGCCAGGTGGGTGCCCTGCTTTGCCCTTCTTACTTCCTCTGCCGTTGCATCCGGATGGAACCGGTGTCGGAATTAGGTTGAGGCCTGTGTTCCAGGCAAAAACAATCGGGTTCCCGTATGTCTACTGTAGGTTCAAAATAGTAGGTTTATTTCGAACATTCCAGGAACATGAAAACTTTCTGTGCTCATTATACCACCTTCCAGGAGATTTCTCAACGCTTTTTAATGAAAAAAAGCATCAAATTGCTTGTAATGCCTGCCAATAAAGGATACAATCATTGTACAATATTTTCATATTGGTCTGAATACACTGGTTAAGAACGGAACAGGAAGTATTACAGCAAGGTTTTTGCAGCATCATTGCAGACAGGATCGCATCACGGCCAGATGCTGCTCGAGTCATATTCAAGAAAATAACAGGATTGAGAGGTGTTTTTATGTCCGAACAGATTAGACTAATTGCGGCAAGAATGAGAGAACTGCGTGAGATTGCAGGCTTTACGGCACAACAGGTTGCTTCTATGTTGAATATAGCTTCAGACGAGTATACCGGTTACGAAAGTGGAGATCAGGATATTCCCATCGGTTTCCTGAACGAATTTGCCAACCGCTTTAATGTGGATCTCACCGAGCTGCTTACCGGAAATTCACCCAAGCTAACCCGCTATGCCCTGGTTCGCGACGGTAAAGGGATGAGTGTGGAAAGAAGGGCACCCTACCAATATCATAGCCTTGCTTACAATTTTATCAATAAAAAGGCAGAACCGTTTCTGGTCACTGTTTGCCCCGATGAAAACGCTTCCATTTCCAAAAATTCTCACCCGGGGCAGGAGTTTAACTATGTGTTGAAAGGCTCCCTGATGATTGTTATTGATGAAAAGGAATTTGTGATGAACAAGGGTGACTCGCTGTATTTTGATGCCTCCCTGCCCCATGGCATGAAAGCTCTGGGCAGCGAAGCCGCAGAATTTCTGGCTATAATTTTTTAGAGGGAGAAAATTTTTATGTTGGAAAAATATTTGAGAAAAACAGAATTCACATCATATGATGATTTCGTCAATAACTACTCGGTCCAGGTGCCTGAATGCTTTAACTTTGCGTACGATGTCGTGGACGATTATGCAAAAAACCAACCTGATAAAAGGGCCCTGGTTTGGTGTGATGACAATGGTGAGGAAGCAATTTTCACCTTCGCGGACATGAAACGCCACAGTGACATGACGGCCAACTATTTTAAGTCTCTTGGCATCGGCAAGGGCGACCCGGTTATGCTGGTTCTGAAAAGAAGATACGAATTCTGGTTCTGCATCCTGGCACTGCACAAGCTTGGCGCCATCTGCATTCCCGCCACACATTTGCTGACGAAAAAGGATTTCATCTATCGAAACAACGCCGCCAGCATTAAAATGGTGGTTACGGTAAACGAAACCGAGGTTCACGAAAATGTTGACGCTGCTTTGTCCGAATCCCCCACTCTGACCAGAAGGGTTACGCTGTTTGGAAAACGAGATGGCTGGCACACCTTCCACGGCGAGGTTGAAAGCTTTTCCGGCGAGTTTAAAAGGCCTGAAGGGAATGAGGCATCGACCAATCAGGATACCATGCTGATTTATTTCACATCGGGCACCACCGGCATGCCAAAGATGGTTCGCCACAATTTTACTTATCCGCTCGGGCATATCATCACGGCAAAATACTGGCAGAACGTTCAGGACAACGGGCTTCATTTCACGGTTTCCGATACCGGCTGGGCAAAGTCCGTTTGGGGCAAACTATACGGCCAGTGGATTAGCGGAACAGCCGTTTTTGCTTTTGATTACAATCACAAATTTGATCCGACAGATTTGCTGAAGATGATAGAAAAATACGACATCACCACCTTCTGTGCTCCACCGACCATCTACAGGTTTTTTATCAAAGCAGATTTAAAAGCCTATCATTTCAAGAGCCTTCAATATTGCGTTGTTGCTGGTGAACCGCTAAACCCCGAGGTGTACAGGCAATTTTATGAAGCCACGGGCATAAAGCTGATGGAAGGCTATGGCCAGACAGAAATGACCGTTGCTATGGCAACCCTGCCCTGGATGAAACCGAAGCCGGGATCCATGGGGCGTCCGGTGGCCGGGTACGATATCGTTCTGTTGGGTTTTGACGGGAATGAGTGCGAAACCGGTGAAGAAGGCCAGATTGTTCTGCGCACCGACAGAAAGCGGCCGGTAGGATTGTTTGACGGGTATTACAGGGATGATGAGCTGACCCGCTCGGTATGGCACGATGGCATTTATTATACCGGTGATATGGCCTGGCAGGATGAGGATGGGTATTTCTGGTTTGTAGGCCGTGCCGATGACGTGATCAAAAGCTCGGGCTACCGCATTGGGCCCTTCGAGGTGGAAAGCGCGCTAATGGAGCATCCCGCCGTGATGGAATGCGCGATAACCGCCGTTCCGGATGAAATCCGCGGCCAGATCGTCAAAGCTACCGTTGTGCTTGCAAAGGGTTACACCGCTTCGGATGAAATGGTTAAAATTCTGCAGGAGCATGTGAAAAACGTTACTGCGCCGTATAAATACCCCAGAGTGATTGAGTTCGTCACAGAACTTCCGAAAACCATCAGCGGCAAAATCCGCAGGGTGGAAATCCGCAACAAGGATAAATGAGTCACGCAGACAGTTCTTACTGACTTAGTTAGAGATAAAATCGAGTAGGAGGCGGATAATTATTTTATCCGCCGACCTCTCAGTATGCTCCTCTTTTGGTGTCGGTCATCCTAATCAAAACAGAACCGACAAAAACGGGATTTTGATTGCAATGCTAAAAGGTTGCATAATATTTGAGTCAAATACAAGCGTCACCATGACTCAGCGACTCAATATTTGTTGGATTCTTTTCGGTTGACGGTGATCACCTGCTGTTTATCACCGTTGACAATGATAAAGTCAATGGCTCCTTCCCGATCCTCAGTGGTGAGCCAGGCACCTTTTCCACCGATGTCTGCCCCTAGATAATAGCGAATGGCACCGGCAGCGCACTCCTTCACACAGGACGCACAACCCCAGCAGTCCCTGGGGTATTTCATATATGACCAGCCTTCCTCGCTTTTATAGATCAGCTTTCCAGGGCAAATCTCAATGCATGCCCCACAGCCCCTGCACAGTTCCTTATCAATCGCAATGCTCATAATTATCCGTTCTTCCTGTCAGTTCTCTGAAAATCGTACGGAACTTTCCGTTCTCATACACTGAATTGACATATTTCAACCAATGCCCGTCATCTTTTTCCGGATAATCGGTGCTGGACATATAGTTGTACCATCTCGATTCCTTTCTGGATTTCAGATGGTGAATCAGCGCCTTGCACACATACAGCCTGTCGAGGATTTCGTATATGAACAACAGATCATGCATGTCTTCGGCATTCAGGTTGCGGGCCAGTTCCAGCAGCTCATCGATGCGTTGTCCTGCGAAATCCAGCTTGCCATGGTCGATCAGATAATTTCTGGAGATTCCCCCTGCATTTTCGTCCATGACCTTTTGCATGGCATCTTCAATTTCATCGATAGAATGAATGGCAAAAAGCTTTTTCCGGAAATAGTGGTTCAATTCTCTTTTTTTGCGGCGGATCCTGCGCCGCTCGAACATCGCAACAACCGCAGGCTTTCTGGTTTTTATATACTCCAGCGCCGATTCTGCGGCTATCTGCCCTTCGGCAAAGCATCCTGTGACATACTTCTTCGGGCTTCCTCCAGCCACATCTCCCGCCGCAAACAGCCCCCGAAGCGTTGACTGCCTCTTCGTGTCCAGCCAGTAACCGCTGGCCGTGTGCCCACCAACGATATAGGGCTCAGTTCCTTCTATTTCAACATCCTCAGCCGACGGGCCTTTTCCGGTTTCTATCCACTTCAGGGTTTGTGCCAAAGACATGTTCAGGTACGCCTTGTAAAGGTCTGTCTCCTGCTCCTCGGTGATACCTTTCGTTCTTAAAAAACAAGGTCCCTGACCCTTCAGCGATTCCTGCACAGTGGCATACAGCCTTAATGGGGTGGAATGATCCTTGTAGTCTTCAACATATTCCGAGCCATACCGGTTCACCTGTCGGGCACCCAGGCCATTGGCAATGGTTCCCGTGGGAGAGATGGTATCCTTGCACCGAAGGGCAATAAAGCGCATTTCAAAGGTGGTCATTTCAGCCCCGGCCCGTATGCCCATGGCATATCCCGCCCCGGTGTTGAACGGGCAATACCACATCTTATGCCTGGAAAAACCGGGGTTATTGGGTCTGTAAAGTCCGGCCGCACCGCCGGTGGTGCAGATGACAGCGCGGGCGTAGATTGCATAAAACATGTTCTCCTCGACAGCGAACCCAAAAGCGCCGATTACCGTTTTTCCTTCGAGAATATAATCAATGATGTTGATTCGGTTTAGAACGGTAATTTTTTGATGGCTGTAAACAGCCTTCGCCAGGAGAGGCTTGATGTTTTCACCATTGATCTTGATGCCGCGGCGACCCCGGGCAATGTATTTCCCCTGGTCGTTTTTCAAAATGGGGAGGCCAAGATCTTCTATCTTGTGGGTAACCTCGTTCAGCCGCAATGCCAATGTATAAACCAGATCCTCGCGAATGATTTCCTGAGAATCGGCCTTTACATAATCCACATAGGAATCCACCGACTCCTTTTCATGGATATAGGCGTTCAGCGCATTCACACCCGCCGCCAGGCAGCCGCTGCGTTTTATATGTGCTTTTTCAGCAATGATCACCCTGGCGTCAGATTTTTCAGCGATGGTGATGGCACTGAAGCATCCGGCTGTTCCCCCGCCTATGATCAGGATATCCGTTTCAAGCACCTGGGTTTTCAGCTGCATGGCAATCTCCCTGAAAAGCTTAGTCTGCTAAGGGTGAGAACCTCCGTCCTTTATCTGAACGAAGGCGCTCGGGTATACAGGTTTCGGCCTTGATGTACAAGCTTGCTGAATGAAGCCTTCGTAACCCTGGTAGAGCAGACAAGATGCAATCTCAGGCTCCTGTCTTCTTTTGAGAGGAGCTTTCTATTTTAAACTGCTTGCGAATGCTTTTTTCAACAAGCTCTGCCGGTATCAGTTTGCTGATCAAGGCCATCAGCACCGCACTCTGACCGGCGGCATAAAACGGTTTTGGATTTTTACAACCAATGATTTGCATGATCTTCGCTGCAACGACAGCGGGATCAGAACCGTTCTGAATTTTTGAGTCCCGAATGGCCTTTGCCGTGTTCAGAGCGCCGGCATAAACAGAACCTGCACCCAGAATCTTTTCCTGGTAGATATCTGTTTTAATAAAAGACGGCGCTACGGTGACCACGCGGATGCCAAAAGGCGCCAGCTCATTGCGAAGGCCGTTGCCCATCACCTCCATGGCCGATTTTGCAGATGCATAGACGGATGAAAAAGGTACCGGCAAATGGCTGGCCAGCGAGGTTACATTGATGATAATGCCCTGGTTCTGCTGGCGCATTTTCGGGATGATTCCCTGGATCAGCCTGAGATGCCCAAAGAAGGACAGCTGATACAGCTGGCGCACCTTCTCCATGGACACCTCTTCAACAGGGCCCATCTGGCTGGCACCGGCATTATTCACCAGCACATCCACCCGTTCAAGCCTGTCGAGCAGCGCATCGATGCTTTTCTCATCTATCAGCTCCAGTGGAAGATATTCCACCCCGTCAATTTCATCTTCGGGTTTCACTTTCACCGGATTCCTGCAGGTGCCAATAACCTTGTAGCCGACCCTGACCAGAGCCCGGGCTGTTTCCCTGCCGATGCCCCTGGAAGCACCGGTTACCAGTGCACAACGGTTCTGTTCCATTACGTTTTCTCCATTACTTCTTACCATATATTCTGGAAACAGCGTTTTCATCCATTTCCAGCTTCAAATTCCTGTCTTCCCGCAGCGAGCGGAAAGCCTGGATGGTGGTCTCAATTTGCTCGTCGGTATGGTTGGCTGTGGGAATAATACGGAACATCATGAATCCCTTTGGAATGACAGGATACATGACGCCGGTGACAAAAATCCCCTTGTTGCGCAGGTATTGAATCCAGTCCATGGTTACCCGCAAATCGCCCAACGGAACAAATACCGGCACAATCGGGGTTTCCACCTTTCCAACGAAGAAACCAAGGTCGCGCAGCCCTTGTGACAGCTTGCGCGAAACCTCGAACAGCCGGCGTCTTCTTTCCTGGCCGTTTATCACCAGCTCCAGTGTCTTTTTCAGGCTGCGGACGTAAATCATCGGCAGGCTCTTGGCAAACACCTGTGTGCGGGCATTGTACCGTATCCACTCCACCACCTCTTTGCTGGATGCTGAAAAACCGCCAATAGAGGCAAAGGCCTTTGCAAAGGTTCCAAAATAAATGTCGATCTTATCCTGAACACCACAGTATTCCCCGGTGCCCCCGCCGTTTTCCCCCATAACGCCCACGCCATGAGCATCATCGACAAACAAACGGGCTTCATATTTATCCTTTAACGCGGTGATGTCTTTCAGGTTTGCAACATCTCCGGTCATACCGTATACGCCCTCGGTGAGAACGATAACGCCCTTTTCCCGAACTTCATTCACCTTTTTCAGGGTTTTTTCCAGACTGTCCATGTCATTGTGATTAAAGGCACGAATGTTGCGGCGGTCTACCCCGGTGGCAATGGCAGCATCCACGATGGAAGCATGGTCCAGCTTGTCTATGACGATGATGTCATCTTTAGTTACAAGGGATGCAATGGTTCCGATGACACCCAGATACCCATAATTGAATAAAATGGAGGAGTCCTTGTGGGCAAATTCTGCGAGCTGCTGCTCAAGCTGAATATGATCCACGGTATTACCGCTCATCATCCTGGCGCCCATAGGGCCGCTGGCCCCCCATTCCTTTGCGGTTTCCACCGCCACCTGCTTTACTTCTTCATTTTCAGCAAGGCCCAGGTAGTTGTTGATGGACCACATGATATGGTCCTTGCCATTGAATTTCATGACCGTTCCCGGTGTGGATTCCATGACGGGAAGGGTGAAATAGCGATCCCCCTGTGCCCGGAATTGTCCAAAATAACCTTCTGCTGTGGAACATTTCTCAAAAATATCCTTGTGCATGGCTTCACCTCATCAATTTTAATACTTTTTTCTGTATTTTATCGGGTATAAAGTCTTTCCTGTCGATCACGAGGTCGGCTTTTGCTTTGATAAGCTTGTATTCCGCTGCCAACCGTTCAAATCCGCCACCTGTAATATTCAGCATCACGATGGCGTCTGTCTGAATATTCCCATTGTGAAGCTTTTTTATCAGCGATGCAAGGGCTATACCGCCTTCCGGGCAGATATCGCAGCCTTCCAGTTCCCTGAAAAGCTTTTGTGCCTGTGCTGCTTCGGCATTTGTGGCTGTGAGCATGTCCCCCGAAGAAGCCTTCAGGCAGTCATATAAACCACCCACAAGTGAGTAAGGGGGCTTTCTGTTGGATAGAACCTTTGCGTTGATGGCATCAACTTTCTGCCGGGCTTCGTCCTCATCCATTTCTGGTATCGTGCTGCTGCCAGACTTCCAGGAATTATAGATAGGAACAAAGGGTTCATTTTGCGAGCATTGCAGGCTCATTATTTTTTGACCGTATTTCCCGCTTTGGTTAAAACGCAGATTGCTTTCATGGGCGGCGATAGCACCGGTGCCGCTGCCCACCGCCTGGAAATAATAGTCCGGGATCTCGCCAATGGTGGTGACCGCAGAAAGCACTGTGGTTCCCATACCATCGCGCCTTGCAACATTCTTCGCACCCCCTTCGGGGTAGAACCCTTCAATGCCGCATATCAGATCTGAAAGGCGGATGGCGTCGGTATAGTCCGAATCACCGCCGGCTGCAATAATTTTTACGCATGGCTTCAATGCATCGATATGCCACAGGCTGCCCATATTCTTTTCGGGTACGACCACCACCAGCGGAATTTCATTTTCCGATGCAACCTTCATAAACGCACGTGCCGTATTCCCCGCTGATGCAACCACCAGCACCTTGCCGCTTTCCTTCGGAAACCTGGCACAAACCGAAAAGGCCTCACATTCCTTAAAAGTGCCGGTCATCATCCGGGCCCCTTTTTCGGGACAATAGCCGTTGAAGGTGATATACAGCCTGGGCAGCCCCAGGTGCTTTCCAAGGCCCTGGCTGTGATATGTAACCGGGCTTGCAGAGCCCTGCAAAATTCTGTTAATGGGAAGCCAGTCGGAAAACTGATAAAGCCCTGGAAGCTCCTTGCGAACGGTAAGATGCTGATGATGATATTTTGCCCGTAAAAACGCCGGTTTCGGGCTATTCCTGTTCGAAAGAACCAGGCCGTCGTCGGTAAACTGCTCCCCCGTCCCCAGGCAAACCAGTTTTTCATGATTAAGCATAGCTAGCTACTCCTTATCAAAAGCTAAACAAACACCACAACCCGGGCATTCGATTTAGACTGTTTAAAAGCTACTCCTTCACCCGATTCAAACCCATGGTTTTAATCATCCAATCGGGCAGCGGCTTGCCGGGTTTTCTTTTCTTCATGTCCATAAACCATCCCAGCTTTTTCAGGATGGGCAGCTTGTGGGTCTCAACGAATTCGATTAACGTGCCGTCAGGGTCCTCAGTATAGGTAAAATGCCCCGCGGCTTCCCCCATGTCAAAGGTGCCCGTGCTGCCCTGATATGCGCCGGGGTTGCTGTCCACGGTAAAGGGATGACCAAGTTGTTCACAAACCTGCTTCAGTTCCTTCATTCCTTGAACGTCATAACCCAGATGTATAAAGCCCAGGACGCCCCAATACCTGCTTTAATATATTCTTTGGGGAGT
>JAGOJH010000143.1 GCA_017995215.1 Thermoclostridium sp. | reverse complement strand
AGGGCGTAAGGTGGTGCTGGCTTCAAAAGCGTCATCCGGGTACGCACCATAGGTTTCAAAATATTCTCGACGGTACTGTTGTTCTATAGTTTCCAAAGCATCCTTGTTGGCTTCCTGTTCCAGTTTCTGAACATTGGGTTTCTTACGTTTTCCTTTACCAGTTCCAGTATTTTTTCCAATCGTTGTCAATTTTTTTTTATCATTAAATTTGGTCTGTATTGTTTGCCCAATCCCATAGCTGGAAGAATATGTGGTAATGATATTGTTCTTGGTCACCAGTTTAGTCTGTGCATTGTGCCATGCTGTCAGACTGGTGTTGTTATGCAGTGCGATTGTAACCGAGATATCTCCTTTTTCAAAGACAACGTTCTGTGCCATATCATAGATCATCATAAATAATTCCTGACGTTTATTGATGATCATGAAGATATAGTAATCTGTCTTGCGTAAGGTCTGAAGGATTCTTTCGTATAGATACCAGTCTGTTGCAGAGGGGTCTGCCTGGAAATAAACATGACTGTGTCCTTGATACCGTATGTTGTTAAAGATTTCATCGGGTTGTTCCATCAACCAGTTTTGATATTTCTCTTGGTCGGTGGTGATGTTGCTGCCCGATACAATCTGTGGGTACACCAGGATATCTGTGATGATGAAGGTATTGTTTTCGATGCGTTTTACAATACCATGCCATCCGATTTCATCTCCCGTACCATTTATTAAGGTTTGGATTTTCAACCAGGCTTCTGCAGTAAATACAACCGTAGGCATTTTAATGTTTTCATTCTTAAACATGTCTTTCACCACATAAGTGTAAGAGATTTTGTTGTTGCTTGCTCGGTTTTCCATGAGGAATTTTTTAAAATCCTTCAGGATTTCATCTTGGATCCGTTGGTCGTACACGATTGGTTTCATAATTTAATACTCCTTTACAAATTTTTCAAGGTATTGGGCATAGCTATATCTCATTTCAGGATTGTTGTTATCCTGAATAAGGGGCAGGTTTTTCTGATTGTTATTGATACGGTACCAGAAATCATTTACAACAGTAGTATCTGTGAAGTTAATGTTTTGTGTGGCGGCTATGATTTGTTCCCATGCCGGGATATATTTCTTATCATGTAAAGCTTTATTGATATGCGGAAGATTATTTCCCCAGCAATGGTATCTTTCAGGGACAACATGCGGTTGCCATACCGCATAACCTTTTGTATATTTGCTTAAATCTCCAGTATGATGGTTATGGCTGGGTCCGATATATCCTTGGTCAAAGTTGATTACAAAGACGGATTCAGTCCAGATTGTAAATGTGTTTTCAATGAAAACTTTACACATAAGATCTATAAAGGTTGCAGAGTAGGTATTCAATGCGCTGTTTTTATTTCTTTGGATCATTTTAAATGCATCCAAGTCATAGTAATTCAGTGGTGTGGTTACCCAAAACTTTATATAAGTAGAATCTACAAGTTCCAGATGTTTTAAAGCAGGATGTTTTAAAATGTAATTTACGAATTCTGTAAAGTTTTCATTGACTTCATTTTGAATACCAAACAGTATGCGTTGGCTGGTTTCCAATTCTTTATACAGCGTGTTCAATTTATTTAGATGGGCTGTAATGCTATCATTTGTTTGTCTAATCGTTGCTGTATAAAAATTAATATTTTTCTTATTTAAATCTTTCCCGAAGGTTTCCAATTTATTTTGGAAACGTTCGAGTCCTTGTGCTAAGTGCGCAGCATAGGCTTGTTTAATAAGAGCAAACCAATTTTCGGGATTGTGCCCTGCGTATGCTTTAAGCAATTCCAAATCTTTATCGGTGGTTACACACTTCAAAAGCTTTGGAAGGATTGCTGTTATTTTCCGGCCTAAATTATAGTTCATTTTGGAAGTAAAGATATAATAGGTGTTATGTTCTGTATTACAACATATTCGGATTTTATGATAACGATCTTCTTGCAGCAAAACTGAGATGCCTTTGTTATCCGGATAAGTATCCGAGCGGGCGTCCAGTGCGTTGAAGAAGTCTGTTTTATTTCTGGTGATTTCTACGATATGAATATTCACAATATCTTTTTCATAAGGGCGGGTGTTCGTTCGTATAAATGTCATAGTATCTTGGAAGTTCCCATAATAATTCTGTTCTTGTACAAGGATACGGCATAAAGGGCGTTCAGGTTTTCCATACGCCTTAGTATATTGTTCAAATAGAACGTACATGGTATAGATGAACTGCCAATTGTAGACATAACAACGTATATCTTTAATAACAGTTATATAATCTTTAATGAGTTCATGTGTTTCCTGCATGATTTCATTCAAAGGTTCCGGAATATTTATAGTATTCAGTCTTGCTTCCTCTAAGTCATTCACAAAATACATACAATCACCTGCTTTACATCAGATTTAAAAGAATAAAAAAGGCAGGATTATTTTTTTAATCCTGCCTTTTTGTTGAGGGTTAAACTTAGGCTACGGTGCTGAAGACTACAGAATTATCAGCCTTGATAACTGCAATCAAGAAGCAACGATCCTTTACACCCATGTCGGTGAATGTCTTGTCCATGTCACCGGGCTTGAGTGTTGCGCCGTCTAAGCAAACGGATGCAACGGCATAGTTAACTTCATGTTCTTCCAATACAGAACGCAGTGTTCTGTTCGGATCTACGACTGTCTTTTCCCTGTTGGTATTGGTACCAATGGTTACTTCGATCAAGTGAAACGCCTCCTTCAAATTGGATGTTAGATGAGTGTGGATATTGTTCTTGGATAAAGGTCGGGAAGGAAGCCCCCCGCTTTTACGCAAGACTGTCCTGCAACTTCCCGATGATAAGGGTTATGGATTAAAGAACCTGGATGTTTTCTGCCATTGCAGCGAATTCATCAGCGGTATCTTCCACAACCTCGTTGACCTGAGCTTCCAGTACGTTTAGGTTCAGCAGTCCGTAACCGTAGTTGTCCTTCACGTAGTCGGCTTTCTTGTCAGCTTCCAGACCGGTTGGCAGAGCCAGCGTAGCAATTGCATTTCCGTTACCATCGGTACCGGTGAATACGATGCCGTGCTTGGAGAAGGATGCCTTCTCGCCTTTGTCAGCGCAGAAGTAAGTTTCCTTTTTGTCCTTGTCCACCAGCTTCAGTGCTGTGGGCTTGAACTTCTTTAGAGTTTCCAGATCCTTTGTCTTGATCTGGCTGGTGACAACTGCTGCGTCACCCATGATTGTGATCTTTGCCATATCAGCAACCTCCTATAAAATAGTTTGTAGGGTTTTTGTTTAACCCCCTCACCCTTACCGGGGGTTTTTTTTATTTGTTGATTGTGTATTTTCCATAGTCTGCCTTATTGATTAATCCTTGTTTAATCATTTTCTTTAAGGCAGGACCGATAGAACCGTTGGATACTTTTTTACCCACATATTCATTGATATGTTTAACGAGATTGTTATAACTGAAATGGTTTTCCGGGCAGGTTTTGATAAAGATTTCAACAGCATTGAGTATGGTACCGCGGGGGAGTTGGTCTTTCTTTTTGTCTTGAACAATGAATTTTATTTCAGGTGCATTCGGAATTACTGCTTCAGTGATTTTACGTTCTTCTACTATAGTATCATAATATTGTTTCTCATATTGTTCAAGTAATTTTTTAAGATGTTCTTCTTCGGATGCCAACAAAGTTTGTTCTGCTGTGATAGCGGCGATGCGATGATGCACTAAATCCAACCTATGTTTTAATTCAGTAATCAAAGCTTTCATAAAATCCTCCTTGTATAAGTTGAAAGTTTTGGGGGATACTATTATAACAGAAGTTCAGCAGAGGATAAGTCAATCGGATCTTAATGAAAGTGTCCGGTTGCTATCTGTTAATTTACTCCCTCACAAAACGGGGAGAGTTTTTATTTAAGCCATATGTGCAGTGCGATAAAGAATACAATGGTGAGGATAAAAACTAATATTCCTTTTTGGGTAACATCCATGGGTACGCCTCCTTTAAATAATTTTTGACAGCACGCTGCACCATAGGAGGTTGCCCCTGGATGTTTTCCGGATGTGTTAAATATTCCGTTGCACCTTTAAGGGTTTGAAAGGCCCCAGTATGTACAGGTTCAATAGTTACTTGCACATCGAAGAATTGTCCTGAGAGAGGCCACTTTATAAAGATTTCATAAGGCATAATCTTTCTCCTGTATTCCAACGCAATTGATCCAAGCAATGCGTATGGCATAACCCATTTGTTTTTTCAGCAGAAAGATTGCTTGTTTCTGGGTATATGCCGCGATATATTTATCGTACTGCTGATCTCCGCGAATTACAAGAGCCTTCCAAATGTATTTTGGTTTTGGTCGGGGCATATTAAATAGGGAGAGTTGTTGATAACGTTCTTGCATGTTTCCTCCTCAAGTTTTAATTCGATGGGCAAAAAAGAAAGAGCCCGGTTGCCCGGGCCCAGGAAGAAATTATAATGGAAGTTCGTCCTCTGTTTCTTCGGTTTCAGCAGCGGTAGCTTCAACTTTTTTCTGCGCAAGAGGCGGAAGAAAGTTGAAGTTCCTGTAAACGCGTCCGTCTTCGCCGGTGACGTAGGAAACCCAGAGACTGAATTCTTCAGAAGACATCTTGGAAAGAATCTCCTGAACGGGATGGGTCTCATCTTCCCAGCCGTACTGACGGATCATTTGGTTAATGAGGATCTGGAAACCGGTTTGGAAACGGTTGTCGATGACGAGCCGGTCGGAAAGCTTCAGTTCAAGGCGGACGTATGGCTTGTCGTTAATGGTTGCGGGCTCAACGAATTTGTGTGCCTGAAGCGTAGCTTTGTATTCGGTGTTTTCCTTGAGCCGGGGGAGAGCGACGCCGTTGGTGTAGAAAGATTTGAAGTCTGCGGCTGCGTTGTTGGGAGCGATGACAGTGGCCCGTGTCGGCGCACCTGTCTGGGGAGCGGTAATACGATTTTGATTCATGGGGAAAGCCTCCTTTGAAATTTTAATAAACCCTTCACAATCCGAAGGGTAATTTTTTTATTTATTAAAGTGTGTGAGGAAGTAGTTTTGAATTGTTTCTGCATGGCAACGTTTCGGTGCGCACCAGCAGAACAATCTTAGCTTACCGTACTGAAGATAAGCCTTTTTTATTTTGAGCAGTTCTACGATGAAGTCATTTTTAATGTGCGTACGATTGTATTCTCGGAGTTGCCCGTTGAAGTATTCTTCGTAGCCGATACAGACTTGCTCCCGGTAACGTTCATCCGGCATTTTATATGGGTTACCCAGCGAGCTTGCCCGGTCTACTCGGGAGTCCCAGGGATATTGAGGATTCGTATTACGCAAATTGCATATTGTAATATTTATATCCCTCACCTCCTGTATATATAAATCATTCATAATGAACATGATAATTTTTTTATTTAAAAAAAAAGGGAGAACAAGTCTCCCTTAACCGAGTAAGATGTTTAAATGAATGGGTTGATATATGGATTCTAACCATGCGATAACCTTCGGTTCTTTGGGATCCATAAGATACTCGATGGTTTCATCCGTCTGAGGGTTATAAATGTTTACATTTATTAACCCCAGTGGAGTCCGGGTGCTCCTGATAGAGCCTCCAGCGCGGTCGGTGACTTCAACAGTTGTCATCAGCAACGCCTCCTTTCAAACAATATTCAATTCACAATGTCTATTGATATTTTTTTATTTATACTTGAATGTCTGGCGAACGCTAAAGCACGGTGGGCCCCTTCCACGATGGGGTGGAGTCCTTCCCAGATGCTTACGCGTTCTTAGCCATTCTGCGTATAAATGGATATTAAAATG
>JAGOJH010000142.1 GCA_017995215.1 Thermoclostridium sp. | reverse complement strand
AAAAAGCTTCTGTCACCGATTACGAAGAAGCAAAGGGAGATCCTTAATGCGTGTGGCCTTTCCGCTGAGAATCTCCCCGTTTGGCTCTCTTCTATTCCTGTATAGTATAATTTTCAGGGAATTTAGGCTATTGTGTGTTTAGATGATCTGAAGACTGGTCATAAAGATGTCCGGATGTCCTGAGAACTATACAGGTTCAGCTCTCGTTCTTTCTCACGTATTACACATATTCTAAATCAACGGAAAATAATTCACACGGAAAATAATTCACTGCTTGACAACAGGCTAAGTCCGTTTTATAATGATTTACTGTAAAGCAAATATGCTTGACGGGTGATCTTGTGGAAGAATGTACAGAAATCGCCATACTGCTTGATTTTTATGGCCAACTGCTCACATCCAGGCAATATGAAATCCTGGATTTGCATTACAACAGTGATTTTTCCCTGGGTGAAATCGCGGGACAGTTGAACATCAGCCGGCAGGGAGTATATGACGGAGTTAAAAAAGGGAAGGAAGCTCTGCATCAGTTCGAGGAAAAACTGGGCCTTGTCAAAAGGTTTTCAAAGCAGGAACAGACCCTTCGCTTTGTTCTTGAAAACCTGCAGGGCATACAGCCCGAGAAGTCTGACCGTCCTTATGGTATAAGTATTGTGCTTCATCAATGCATTGAGGAACTCAGAAAGGTCATCAATGATTTGTAGAGCTGCTATACCTGTTTCAGGAAGAACACCATCAGACTATAATGATTGTGGGCAGACGATTTGGCTATTCTGTAACGCAAGCACTTACATTGACAACTATTAGTAGCTGAAACTTCTGCTGATTGGTGCGAACCGCACAAAGAACCGCAACTCCGTATTGGGTTGCCTTATGATAAAGCTCCGGAGGAAAATATGGTTTTTGAAGGATTGTCTGAAAAGCTTCAAAATGTCATCAAAAAAATAAAGGGCCAGGGCCGTGTTACCGAAAAAGACGTCAAGGAAATGATGCGTGAGGTAAAAATGGCGCTTCTCGAAGCTGACGTCAATTTCAAGGTGGTGAGGGATTTCATTGCCGCCGTATCCGAGAGGGCTGTTGGCCAGGACGTGCTTGAAAGCCTTACACCCGGACAGCAGGTTGTAAAAATTGTTCATGAGGAATTGATCAAACTGATGGGCGGCGATGTCAAAAAGCTTACTTTTTCGTCGGCACCTCCCACGGTATATATGATGGTAGGTCTGCAGGGTGCCGGTAAAACCACTGCGTCCGGCAAGCTGGCAAACTATCTGCGAAAACAGGGGAAAAAGCCGTTGCTTACAGCCTGCGATGTTTACAGGCCTGCTGCGGTAAAACAGCTGCAGGTTTTGGGAAAGCAGCTGGAGGTACCCGTTTTTGAAATGGGAACCGACGTAAACCCGGTTGAAATCGCTAAAAAAGCCATTGCTCATGCAAAGTCCATGCAATTTGATGTGGTTATTATCGATACTGCGGGTCGTTTGCACATCGATGAGACCCTGATGCAAGAGCTTTTAAACATTAAAAACAGCGTTAAGCCACAGGAAATTCTTCTGGTGGTTGACTCAATGACCGGCCAGGATGCGGTGAACGTGGCCGCCAGCTTCAATGAAAAGCTGAGCATCGACGGCATAATTTTGACGAAGCTTGATGGCGACACCCGAGGCGGCGCAGCACTTTCAACAAAGGCTGTTACAGGAAAACCTGTCAAGTTTGCTGGAATAGGAGAAAAACTCAGCGATCTTGAGCCATTTTATCCCGACAGAATGGCCTCCAGAATTCTGGGAATGGGTGATGTTCTCAGCCTTATTGAGAAGGCACAAACAGCCTTCGACGAAAAGAAGGCAATCGAGCTTGAGAAAAAGCTGCGCACACAGCAGTTCACACTTGACGATTTCCTGGATCAGATGCAGCAGATGAAGAAAATGGGACCGCTAAACCAATTCATCGGAATGATCCCCGGCATGAACCAAAACGCAATGAAGGACATTCAAGTGGATGAAAAGCAAATGGTTTATGTCGAGGCCATTATACAATCCATGACAATGCAGGAGCGTGTAAACCCGTCTGTGATCAACGCCAGTCGGCGCCAAAGAATCGCAAAGGGCAGCGGCACCTCCATTCAGCAGGTGAACCAACTGCTGAAACAATTTGAATCCGTTAAAAAGATGATGAAAATGTTCTCTAACCCCAAAGCTCTAAAGGGTATGAAGGGAAAGGGCGGCTTCAAAATGCCGTTTTAAAACACACAGAGTTCTGGCCTATAAAGGCCGGTTTACTGATAACCAGATGCTTGAAAGGTGGTGAAATACATGGTAAAAATGCGCTTGAAGAGAATTGGTGCGAAGAAGAAACCCTATTACAGAATCATTATCGCAGATGCAAGATCTCCGCGTGACGGTAAGTTTATCGATCAGGTGGGCACATACAATCCGCTGGCAAACCCTTCAGAGATCAAATTTGATGAAGAAAAGGCAAAGGATTGGCTGAAGAAAGGCGTACAGCCGACAGAGTCTGTAAAAAAACTCCTTAAGATATCCGGTATCTCCGAGTAAGCTGTAGTGCTTTACAGAAATTTTCTGAAAATGGAGGAGAATCATGAAGGAGCTTTTGGAAAGTATCGCAAGGAATCTTGTCGACCAACCTGAAGAAGTGTCCGTAAATGAAGTGGAAGGTGAAAAATCCCTCATCCTTGAACTAAAGGTGGCCGGTGACGACATGGGAAAGGTCATCGGAAAACAGGGACGCATCGCCAAAGCAATCCGTACAGTTATGAAAGCGGCAGCAGTACGTAACAACAAACGGGTTGTTGTTGAAATCATCCAGTAATCGTCGGACAATGCTATGGATACTGGGTTCCCGACAACAAATCACAAGGCTGCAGTACATCTGCGATATTCTGTAAGTGTTACAGCTAAGCGGTTGGGCAAACAATCTTATGCATATCAGGGAGTCCAGGGTGGATAAAAGCGTAAAAGAGCAGGAAACTGCTCTTTTTTGCGTTCTATTTTTCTTTGCAGGAAATACTCCAACATCTATAATCTTAAATTTAGCAAGATAGTGAGCGATATGGAATCCGAATCCAGAAAATTCTACCGGGCTATTGACACAGGTGAAAAATTACATTATAATATAAACATACCCCACCCCCTGGGGAGGGGTATAAGAAATAGAAGCTGGAGGCTTGCAGCATGGATACACAAGAAAACAGACAAAAGCTGCTGAACCTGTTAAAGACCACACGTGGGCAAATCGATGCCATCATCAATATGGTAGATAATACAAAGCAATGCGGGGATATTCTGGTCCAGCTGCTGTCCGCTCAGGGGCTGATGAAGAAATGTACTGTATTGCTGCTGGAAAACAGGATTAAAGATTGTTTGAATGATGCTGTTAAAAATTCAGAAGAAAGGGAAAATAAAATTGACGAGATTGTATCAATTCTCAGCAAACTGTCAAAAGCTTGAAATATCTATGGATGGTGCGAGATGCGACAAACCTGATATAGGGCGGTTTTAACAGTTGCCGGGATCATTATAAATGAAAGTATATGGAAGGAGATTTTAACATGAGTGAGAACGTATTAACCTTGACCAAAGATAATTTTGAAAAAGAAGTACTTCAATCCAACATTCCCGTATTGGTTGATTTTTGGGCTGCGTGGTGCGGGCCTTGCCGGATGGTCGCCCCTGTGATTGATCAGGTGGCTGCCCAATATGCAGGTAAAGTGAAGGTAGGAAAAATTAATGTGGATGAACAGGGTGAGCTTTCTGAAAAATACAGAATCATGAGCATTCCTACACTGATGGTCTTTAAAGGTGGAGCTATCGCAGAAAGCGTTATGGGGGCCAGATCAAAAGAATCGCTCGCGGCTATGCTTGATAAGCATCTGTAGAATAATGTCGGTATTCATATATCAGCTTAATGTGAGTGCTTTGGTTAGTCAACCCAAATAATAACCCCTTCGTATAGTTAAACTCTGTTTCAGTTATATGAGACAGAGTTTTTCTATGAATATGGAAGGGTGAGTAAAAAAGAACCCATCAAACTAGCTTTGAAAGCTTCTGGTATAGTTTTCGACACAGAGAAAATGATGCTTAAAAAATAGTCTGTTTCATAGTCCAAAAGACCCATTTACCATGAAAAATAGTAAAAATGCATCATATTATGTCTTTCACCGCCCTGATATACTGTATATAACCTGTATTATATCTTCCTTGACAGTATGAGTTTTTTACATGCTACGAAATTGATGTCTATATAATACGGCATTTAAATCAGCGAATATGTACAACGGAATGCTCTTCAAAAGTAAATAAAGTACAGACAGATTTGTTAGGCCAATATACTGCTCGGATAATTAATGGGGGAATTGATGTGTCAGACAGGAAGCGTTTGAATATAATATTGCCCGAATGGTTTCAGGTGGAGCTGCAGACGCAGAAGACCATTACGAGGCTTTCCGGGGTGCACGAACTGTTGTTTTACCTGAATAACCCGGATGAATACATCCGGCATCAGGCCGTGATGCGTTTGGGGCAACTTGGCGGCAAGGAGATTATAACACCTCTGAACAAAATCATTGAAGATTCCCTGGAGATCACTCTCAACAGAGAATTAGCGGCGTGGATACTGAAGAGCACGGGTTTAATCGGAAATGACGATTATTTTATAGGAAACAATTATCTTGATCGTTTTACCGGCAATGAAAAGCTGAAGGATTTTTACTATCCATCCTTTACAGAAGGAAGTTCTGCCCCGGAATACCATTTCGCAGCCTCTGGAATTGGAGCCCTGCTGCTGGAAGAAACGCTGATGATTCGGGCTGAATCCCAGGAAACAAACGTGGAAATTCCATTCTCATTCGCCCAGTGGTTGAAGGTTTGGTCTAAAACAAAAAGGGATAACCTTCGCAAGGGGTTGGAAGCGATGAGAGAAAAATCTGCAGCTGCGACTGCAGGTTTCACTCAAAAAATAATGCACCCGGATAAGACAGCATACAAAAAGAAACAAAAACGGTTTCAAATAACGAAGCAAAAACCTGCGGCGGAGAAAAACCCCCTTCAGATAAAATGGCCTGAGTTATCGGAAGAAAGCCAGACCCTTCATGAAGCATCGCCTGAATTATTATCGGGAGAATACGAAACCCTCCTTGAAACAAGGTTTGAGTTTTTATCGAAAGAAGCTAAAACCATTTATGAGGCAACGCCAGAATTATTATCAGAAGAATACGAACCCCTCCTTGAAACAACGGCTGAATTTTTGTCGGAAGAAGACCAAACCCTTTATGAGTCAGTATCCGAAATTTCAGTAGAAGAAAACCATCCTGATCATTCAGAAAACATTGCAATTCATATTACAGAAAGCGTTAGCCGGCAGGAGGAGAGAACAGAAAACCATAACATGGGAATCAGCGTTGCTCAGACCCAAAACATTGAATCCCGGAAAACAGGGATCCAGGGTGTGCAAATTAAAAATGCTGCAGGATCTGAAGCATCTGATCAAGTTAGCGTGAACATTATCAGAAATGAACCGGTGAACTCCATTTCTGTTACAGCGGCTACAGCAGAAAAAATGAAACCAGAAGTCAGGAACCTTCTTTACCCGGAAAAAAATGCCCCGGTTGAAGTTCAGGACAAGGAAAGTCGCCAGGCTGATGTAGAATTAAAGCCGGACCATTATATTAAGCCATTTAAACTGAAGTCATGCCCTGAAGAAAAAGAAAAGAAAACGAACCGTACAAAAAGCAAAATTTACGTTCGCAAAAATGCGCATGAATTATCTTTTGCCGACGTACTCAAAGGGCTTGT
>JAGOJH010000141.1 GCA_017995215.1 Thermoclostridium sp. | reverse complement strand
GTTTTATTAAACAATTCCATCCAAAGCATTACACAAAATCGCTGCTCATAGGAATGTGTTCTATGAGCAGCGATTTTATATTCCCAAATAATATTAGGTAAAACACCCTTGACAAATCTCTTTCCAGAAAACCATTTTACAAAAGTACGCTGATGACAACGGCTTTGCTAACACAGAGTTCTTTGTGGATGATGGATATAGTGGCACAAACTTTGACCGCCCGGATTGGCAGCAACTTTTATCCCAAGTGGAAGAAGGCAATATCAGTACCATTATTGTTAAGGATATGAGCCGTCTCGGTAGAGACTACCTTAAAGTTGGCTATTACACCGAGGTATTATTTCCCGGCTCTGATATCCGCTTTATTGCCATAAACAACAATGTGGACAGTGCCAATCAGCAAGACAGCGATTTTACACCGTTCCTTAATATCATCAACGAATGGTATGCAAAGGATACGAGCAAGAAAATCCGATCCGTCTTTAAGTCAAAAGGTCAATCCGGCAAGCCGCTCTGCACCAATCCACCTTATGGCTACATCAAAGACCCGGAAGATAAGATGCATTGGATTGTTGATGAAGAAGCTGCCAAAGTGGTAAAAGAGGCATTTCACTTGTGTATGCAAGGTTATGGCCCTACACAAATAGCAAAAGAGTTTAGCAAACGCCACATAATGAATCCAAAGGCTCATGCAAAGGCAAACGGAATAAACATTCCGGACAACAGAGGCCATGACGATGATTATATCTGGCGAGGCAGCACAATCGTTCATATGCTTTCAAGGCAGGAGTATTTAGGGCATACGGTAAACTTCAAAACCTATCGTAAGTCCTATAAGCAGAAAAAGCAGATGAAGAATGACCCGTCAGAATGGGTGATTTTCGAGAATACCCACGAAGCAATCATTGAAGAGCCTGTGTTTGAGGTAGTTCAGAAAATCCGAGATGGCAGACGCAGGCTTACACCGATGGGAGAAATGCCAATACTTTCCGGTATGCTTTACTGCGCTGATTGCGGCAATAAGCTATATCAAGTACGCCATCGAGGTTGGGAACATGACAAGGAACATTTTGTGTGTGCTACCTATCGTAAAATAAAAGGCGGCTGCAGTTCACACCAGATACGCAATGTGGTAGTTGAGGAATTGCTCTTTGACGGTATCCGCCGAGTAACAGCTTTTGCCAGAGAACATGAAAGTGAATTTGTGGAAATGGTCACTAAGAAAACAAGGATAGAGCTTAACAAAAGTATGCGTGACGGCAAACGGGAATTAGAGCAGTCACAGGCTCGTATCAGCAAATTGGATGAAATTATCCAGAGGCTTTATGAGGACAATATTGAGGGCAAGATTTCCGATGAGCGTTTTGCCAAGATGACCGCCAATTACGAAGCCGAGCAGCATACCCTTGAAAGCCGAGTGGCAGAGCTGAAATCCTCCATGACCACAGAAAAGGAAAGCGCACTGGGTGTAGATCATTTCCTCGCCTTGGTACGAAAGTACACGGACATACGGGAGCTCACAGCGGAGATTATCCGGGAATTCGTTGAAAAAATCTATGTTTACAAGGCGGAGCGCATTGATGGCAAGCGAGTACAGCGTATCAAAATCGTTTGGAACTGCATTGGCGAGTTTGACCCACCGGTTTCTACATCCGCCCCAGAACAAGAAAAATCGGCATAGCCGGTAACATATACCAAACTATGCCGATATTTTTCCGGGATTAAAAATCCCTAAGACGCACCCTCAAAAGGGACGGTCTTTTTTTCTAAACAGCCCGCATAAGCTGGATTTTACGCAGCAGGATTTTTTATTTTTTTGGTGTTACTGGGCTCTATGATGGTGGTTTGTTTTTTATCATTGCTTTTGATAAACACAAGACTGATTCCACCAACAACAAGGTTCAGATAATAGGTGAATATTCTCCAGATAAGAATAACCGACACAATGGGTGAAGAAACAAAGAAATTACGGAAGAAGAAGTAACCGATCCCCTCTGCGCCGCCGGCGGCACCAGGTGAAGGGACATAAGCCGTTATTTCTTTAAGTACAGCCTGGGAGGCGATGATTTCAAGGAAAAACTTTTGGGTGCCTTCCATGGAGACCAGCATGAACCAGGGTATGGCGTACTGCAATAAAAGGTGCAGAATCTGATAAAAAGAAGCCTTGAGGATAACACTCCGATCGGAGATGAGCAGCTCACTGCCTCCACAAAAGCCTTGCAGTTCTTCTTCCTTTCTTTTGGCGTACTTGCTGGGATCCTTCACAATCCTCAGTTTTCCCAGAAGATTTAAGCCCCAGTCCACAACCTTGCGTGCTGCGTTCTTATTCAACAAAAACAAACAGAAAAAGGCAATAACAGCCAGATTGATGGTGACCCCAATGATGAAAAACATAGTGAATTTTCCGATAATACGGTTTAAAGCACCTGCACCAAAGATGAATGAAACAACACTGATGACAAATACGCACAATTCAAACAAAACAGACTTAACCAGGATGATATTGGCGCAGCGCCCCATGGGAATTCCATCCTTCATCAGGTAATAGACCTGAAATGGCTGGCCGCCCGCAGCAAATGGCGTGATGGAGTTAAAATACTGACCGGCCATGGTCACACGAAATGCAGTACGCAGAGAGGTCTTTCCATTCACTTTTTTAGTAAGTTCATAATAGCTCATCATTTCTGCAAAATAGGAAAGCAATACGCAGCCCAGAGCCGCGATAAGCCAGGTAGCATTCATGCGCATGAACAAGCCACTAAGTTCTTCCGGACTATGGGCTTTAAACAATAACAACAGCATTACTGCTAATATCAGTAATATGAAAAAACCGCTTAGCAGTGATTTCCAGCTCTTGCCTTCTTTTTTCTCTATGTTCATAAGTATACCGTATCCTCCAAAATCGAAAAATCTTCACTCGTGACGACAGTTTTTGCCAATCCGGACCACTCACAGGATAAGGGTAACTTCCTATATTATAACTCAAACACCATGACAGTGGCAAGAAAAATGCCTTCTATCAGCATTCTATGCTTCAATACTGCATCTTACCTGTATTGAGAACAGAAAAAAATGCCATTCAGTTACTGGTTTACATTACGACTACATAACGGCAAAGTCTGAAAAGTAAGTTGATAGGAAGTAAAAGAGCTTTTACTTCCTTCTTCGACAAACACATCTGTTCGCTGGATGAACATGCTCTGCAGGCGTTTTCATACAGCGGCAGAGTAAATTGATTTTGCGATGATGGTGAAAGGGCTTGGATACAAGAACAATTTGAGTGTCCTCCATGATGTAAGTGAAAAATGATTATAGCATGATATTAAAGTCTCCATTTTGGCTTTTTAGCTTTTTATGCAGCATTGTTTCTTTTCTTTGAACACTTCTGATAAAATTGCGGAAAGGCTTGATTGATTTCTCGTGCACACCCACGATGGAAAGGCCATAAAAATAGTTCTGATCCTTTTCGTTAACCCGTTGCACTACACATTCGGTAAAGAGAAAAATTGTTTTTTTATGATACAGCATCAATTCAATAGTATCTCCCACATTCAGTTTACCTCGTGTAACAATATAGAAACCACCTAAACTGGCATTTATCATCACGCAATAATGATCGCAGTAATCACCTTTCATGCTGTAGTTACCGCACAAATAGGTGTCATAGCGTTTATATCTGCGTGTATTCTGCATGCTTTCAAAATCGGTTATTTTCAGAACAACCGTACGGGAAACAAACTTAACATTGTAAACCTCAGCAGTTAATAAATAAAAGGTATTTTCTACTGCTATTTTGCATTCAAGAATATCTCCGATCATAACCACAGAAACCAGGTATTCTTCAACATGCCTGATTTCAAGGAGATTGTTTTCATAGGCACTGATGACTATCGTAAAAACCCAGTCGTTGCTGTTCTTGTGCTTTGTTTTAATCACTGTGCCTGGGGTTATTATGCTTTGAAGCTTTTTTGTCATGTTCATAAACCCTGTCCTCCCCTCCCTAAACCAATAGCTTGCCTTTTTCAATTCTTGCCATTACTTTTTTCTTTTCTGAGAGGAAAGTATAGGATAGCCCCCCCACCTTGACGATAGTATCGGTGAATGCTGAACGGATCTGAATATAGCTGTCCTGAGGCACTGCCAGAAAAATTTTGGAACCTCTTTCCGAACCGGCGATGTTAACCTCAATACCTTTTTCCGCACGTATCTGACCGCCCCGAACATAGCCTGTTACAATTACCTTTCCGCCGCTTGTCAGCTTTGAGTTTACACAGCCTCTGCCCAATACATGAATGTTTCCCAGGGCGGTAACCTCGCAATTGATCGCAGAGCTTAATGTAATGCTTCCTTTCACCGGGGTAGAGGTTTTATTGGAAAACAATTTCTTTAAATCGGATGATATCTGAAATAAGGCTTTTAAATCTTCTATTTCTGAAGTGTTCCCCATCAGTGAGCGCGTTTTTTTCATTAAGGAAAGGATAAAGTTATCTTCCACATCATAATTGTCTTTTCGCAGAGCACTGATTACCTCATAAACGATCATGGGAAGCTGCCTGTTTTTATCATTCAGCATCTGTCGGACCAGTTCAGGAAAGGAGGTGTTGGGAGCGTCAATCTGGAGCTGTTTCATATTCCAAATCAAGTTATCTATTCCTTCTGTCAGCTTTTGAAGGAGGGGTGCCGGATCCTTCGAAACCATATCATTCATGGCTGCATTGATTTTACTGCTGATAGCAGTCCCCTTGATGGTTATGTTATTTCCGGCATAAATGCTTGCGAATTCAGTATTTCCCTTGATGATTATATCCTGCTTTGCTACGACCTCCATAGATTCACAAACGTTCCGTTTAATTTCAATATCTCCCTTAAAGTGAACATTACCGGTTTTCATATTCACTTCCTCGACAGAAACATAATCGTATATCTGAAAAGAAATGACATTGTTTTTCTCTTGCTTGAACGGGCGTCCGGGTTTATTAGCGCGGACAACTCCTGTGTCTTCATCGTAATTAATTGAAAACGCAGGTAAAATGGTTATTTTATTTGCCTGCTGAGGCGGAATTGTTTTCCCGGTGACGGTAATCCCATCAGCGCCTGGTTTGCCCTTTTTAACATTTGCGATGGCTTGCCCGACATTCACCGACTGGAAAACAGAGATGTTCTTATAATCGATTTTCCCAGAGTCATTTGCTTTTGGCGCGAAATCCGTTATTTCTTCGTTATCAAATAAATATTCAATGGAATCATCTTCTGTGTTTACTGCTGCAAGACCTTCAGCAACCAGAAATTTTCCCGCTGCATTTTTAACACAGATCTGCTCAAGCACGCCATGGTCAATTCCATAAACGATACCGGAGTTTTTTAAAAACTCTGTTAATTGATCAACTGTAATATTTCGTGTTTCGACGGTATGCTGCACCACCTGAACATCGAGCTTGTTAATCGGATAAGCGTCCTGGATGATATTTTTTATCAGCTTTTCAGGCGAATAGTTCAAAAAAGCTTGCAGCCCGTCTTCTGAAACCTCTATGCTCATTTCCATATTTATAGTGTATTCGGTTGCAATAAGTTCAATTTCATCCGTATCGCGTAAGGTGGTCAGATGGTTTCGCTCCTGACCATTCACAAACAGCAATACTCCCTCACAAGGGTTGATGATGGGAGGCATACCATTGGTCATTTCATTCTTTACAAATACACGGCCACTAATGATCCAGACTAAACCGTCCAAACCGCCTTTATTCAAATGATGAACGGAGGCTTTTTTCAACAGCAGCACCTTCCTTATAGGTTGAACTCAAAAACACCTATTTAACTTAA
>JAGOJH010000040.1 GCA_017995215.1 Thermoclostridium sp. | reverse complement strand
TAAGTAGATTCATTTTTGTCGATATATATGATTGAAATGTGATTTTTACTATAAATAGTCAATGATACCAATGGACCGTCTGTCAGAAAAAAGAAAGCAAGCACAAAAGAAGCTGACATTTGGGAGAAAAAGTGTGGATAAGCTGAAAGACAATGAACGCAGGGGGTTGTCTGATGATTTAAACAAGTATGAAGAGGCCATCATTAGTTTTTTATGGTTGGTCATGCTTGTTTTAATCATCTCGGATGCCATCGTCTGTTTTTATATTGAACAGGCTGCTTTTAACAGCAATGTTTTTTTGGTTCAGGTTTTCATTTTCGTTATTATGGTTGCCAGTACCCTGATCAGAGCTTTGGTGATCGGAAAAAAGCAGATGAAGCCGGATCTGTCCTGTTTTATCATCAAGTTTGTTGACATCCTGTTGTTAGTCATTTTGGTCAACATCATGAGATACGGGTTTTTATTCTATTTTGTCATTCTTCTGCCCATCATCAGCATCTGTATCACCAGAGGGTTTAAAGTCTCTATTGCCTATCTGGGCACTGCATTTATGCTTCACCTTGCGGTGCATTTTATCATTCTTCGCTTGGGAAGAGTCTTCTTCCTGGAATACTTTTCAATGAATCATTGGCAGTATCTAATTCTGCTTGGAGTTCTATATCTTCTTTTCCTTGCTTTTTTAAGAATTATTGGAACCTATCATAACCAGATATCCCAGAGCGAGAAGGACAATCAAAACCTGGTGGACCAGCTTGGCAGGAAATATGCGCAGCTTGAAGAAGCCAGGATGGAAAAGCAGGACCAATATGACAAACTGAAAGAGGTTAACCTGCAGCTTGAAGACACCAATAAAAAACTGACCTCCAGCATCGCAGAGTTTTTCACGCTGCAGCAGATTTCTCAGGCCATCAGTTCTATTTTTGATATGAATGAGCTGCTTCAGTTTGTAAATGATATCATAATTGGCGTAATGGGTGTAAGCACCTCCAATATTGCGCTATACAGATCTAGCGGAGACAGGCTTAAGGTGCTGGTTTCCAACATTTATAACAAAAAGGAGCGGGCTATTCTCACCGACAATATCAACACACCCTATCTCAAGGATTCTATCGACAAGGGTTGTACCATCCTGAACAATACGGTAAACCCTGAAGAATTTGATTTTACCAGGGGCAGGAACATCAAATCACTGCTTTGCGTACCGCTTTTGGTCAAGGGAAAATCCCATGGCTGCGTGCTCATCGAGCACAGCATCCCCGAAGCTTTTGATGAAGATAATGTGCGTCTTCTTGAAATTATTACGCAGCAGATCAGTATCGCCATCGACAACGCCAGGCTGTACGAGCAGCTTCAGGAGTTTGCCAATACCGACGGCTTAACGCAGATCTACAACCGCGTTTTCTTCCAGAATCGCCTGCAGCATGAGTTGGAGCAAGCGCGGCAACTAGGGTATGAGGTTTCTGTCATCCTTTATGATATTGATAATTTTAAACGTTTTAATGACACCTATGGCCACCTTTTTGGGGATATTGTGCTTAAAACGCTGGCAAAGCTTGTGAAGGAATCCATACGCAAGGATGATATTGTGGCGCGCTTTGGCGGCGAGGAATTTATTGTTTTGCTTCCCCATACGGCAAAAGAGCTGGCTTGTGAAAAAGCTGAAGAGCTTCGCAGAAAGATTTCGGAACTGACGATCAGGGATAATAATGTTCAGGCATCAGTCACCGTCAGTATGGGCGTTTCTACCTTCCCAACACTGGCACAGACCGAGCGGACCCTTCTGAGCAGTGCCGACGAAGCCCTGTATGTGGCTAAGAATTGCGGTAAAAACTGTGTTCGGCTGGCCAATCTCGTGCAAGATTAAGTTCATCAGCCTATTGTGTCAGATCTGCATTTCCCTTTACCCTTAATGACTGCACCATTCGCTGCAGCATTTTTTTATAGGCGGGCTTGTAATTCTCTTCATCGATATACATGGTAAAACGGTACATTTCATCGCCATTCTCAATGAAGGCCTCAAGGCCATGGATATCCCGCATCTTGCCCAGGAAAACATAATCCCACATTACGCCATTGAAATGCTGCACCTTGAAGCTTGTTTCATGAAAGCTTTCAAAGGTCATCGAAGAGTATTTCTTTGACAGGGATAAGAAATCCTTCAGAGGCTGTTTCAGCTTCCATACCTGAAAAAATCCAAACATTTCATTGTTTTTGTGCTGATAATTTAAATGAATCGTGATTTCGGGCCCCAATGAACGTATTTCATCAAGGCGAAGTGTCTGTGGATAACGGAATTGGATTTCGGATAATTCCAGTTGCTCAATTTTTTGTGTTTCCCACTTCCTGCCGATCAGTGAATCGGCCTGAACAGCCGGAAAATCGGGGGATGTCATATAAATGGACGACATCGACGTGGATGAAGGAAACCAAAAGGATACTCGTTGCTCCAAGGTGATTTCTGTTTGTGGCAGCAGAAAACGGAACATTTGAAACAGAATGAAAAGAAACAGGAAAGAGATGGACGTTAATAAAACGGCATTCAACCGCTTTTTTCGTGTGATAACCACCAGCATCATAAAATACCCCGCATTGGGAAGGCTTCATTACCATAAAGTATATGCTTTGGCAGTGATAAAAAGTATATGAAAAGCCGAAGCTCACGCTTCGGCCAAAAAAGTGACAATATGAGAGATTAAGTCGTTTTGTAAGCAATTGTTAAATCAGGGCTGTATTTATTGAACCAGAGTGCTTCCCGTCGGATCAATAAATTGTGTGAAAGAAAGTGGTGCCACAGATCATTACAGGTTCTGTTTTGCTTCTGATATAAACTCTTTTAGTTCGGCCTCTTCATCCGTAGATAAGACTTTAGTTAGATCCAGTGTAAGGATCAGTTTTTCTCCGTACTTAACGACGCCGGACAGAAACCTTTTATCCACTCCGGTGATGGAGGGGGGAGTGGACTCTACATTTGCCTCTTCGACTTTGATGATTTCAGAAACCTTATCAACCGTGAAGCCTATTTGAATATCGTTGTACCAGACGATGATGATCTTGGTGTTTTCATCAAAGGCCTGATCTTCGAACCCCAGCCGTTTTCTGAGGTTAAAAATGGTTAAGACCTGACCCCTGAGGTTTAAAAGTCCCTCGATGAAGGGAGGTGTACTTGGAACCTTCAGCATTTCCTGAAGCTTTGAGATTTCGCGCACAAGGCTGATATCAACACCAAACTCCTCTTTGCCAACAGAAAACTTTACAAATTGCCGAATTGCCATGAAATAACCCCCTATACTGTGATTGTTTGTTTCATCAGGATTTCAATACTATTCATTTACCATTTTATCAACAACATAAACAAGGTTCAACCGATAAATCAGCAAAAGAACCCTGAAAAATCTCTCTGGACATTTTTTACGAGTTGAGGTATAGTAGTAGCAAATACTAATACGGAGGGAAATGAAGATGAAAAAGCCGTTTATCAATCGAGACCAATTAGAAGCCATGGTTCGGGATTATCCAACCCCCTTTCATTTGTATGACGAAAAAGGAATCCGTGAAAATGCCCGCAGGCTGAAACAGGCTTTTTCATGGAATAAGAGCTTTAAGGAATACTTTGCTGTGAAAGCCACTCCAAACCCTGCTATTTTGAAAATCCTGCAGGAAGAGGGCTGCGGTGCAGACTGTTCTTCCCATACAGAGCTGATGCTCGCTGAAGCTGTGGGCTTTCGCGGGGATGAGATCATGTTCTCATCAAACGTGACGCCTGCGGAGGATTTTCAATATGCACACAAACTCGGTGCCACAATAAACCTGGATGATTTTACCCATATTGATTTTCTTGAAAAAACTGCTGGAATCCCGCAGCGTATTTGCTGCCGGTACAATCCGGGGGGCTCATTTGTGGTGAATAACGCGATTATGGATACACCAGGGGAAGCAAAATACGGGTTTACCAGGGCTCAGCTGTTTAAGGGCTTTAAGCTGCTAATGACAAAAGGGGTTACCGAGTTTGGGATTCACGCCTTTTTAGCCAGCAATTCAGTAGAAAACGAATATTATCCCACCCTGGCACGTCAGCTTTTCGAGCTGGCACGGGAACTTCAACGGGAAACAGGATGCAAAATCACCTTCATCAACCTTTCAGGTGGTATTGGCATACCGTATCAGCCTGGCCAGGAACCCGTTGATATAGAAGAGATTGGTCGTGAGGTACAAGGAGCTTTTCAGGAAATCCTGATTCCGGCTGGAATGGGTGATGTTTCGCTGTTCACCGAGCTGGGAAGGTTCATGCTTGCTCCCTATGGATGTCTGGTCAGCAGGGTCATCCACCAAAAACAGACTTATAAAAATTACATCGGCCTGGATGCCTGTGCTGCGAACCTGATGCGCCCCGCCATCTATAAAGCATATCACCACATCACCGTTATGGGCAGAGAAAACGAACCCTGTGACAAAATATATGATGTCACAGGGGGGTTGTGTGAAAACAATGATAAGTTTGCGGTAAACCGCGGCCTGCCGCGGGTGGAAACCGGTGATTTGGTGGTGATCCACGATACGGGGGCTCATGGCCATGCCATGGGTTATAACTATAATGGAAAGCTTCGTTCGGCAGAAGTGCTTCTGAAAGAGGATGGGTCAACACAATTGATCCGGCGTGCTGAAACCCCAGCCGATTATTTTGCCACACTGGACTTTACCGGTCTTTTCAAAAAAGACTGATACAGGAGCCGGCTCGGAACCAGCCTGCAGCTCCGAACGGTCTCCCAGGAGCCGGCTCGGAACCAACCTGCAATTCCGAATGGTCCTCTAGGAGTCGGCTCGGAACCCTTGCTTAATATGATCGACTCATGTCCTGTATGAGCCGTTTATTTTCACGTAATCGTAGGAAAAGTCGCAGGTCCACATGGTATCTTCGGCGTTTCCTGCTTTCAGATCCACTGTAATCAGTATTTCATTTTTCTTCAGAATGGAAAGAGCCTCTTCTTCATCGAACCGAAGGCCGGTTCCATTTTCGCACATCAAAAGGTCCCCGATCCAGACATCCACTATGTCCGGGTTAAAATCAACACCCGAATAGCCTGCAGCGGTTAAGATTCGGCCCCAGTTGGCATCCTGGCCGAAAAGAGCTGTTTTAACCAGAGGCGATTTACTGATAGCGTTAGCAATTGTATGGGCGCTTTCACTGTCAGGAGCATGCTTAACCTTTACTTCCACAAGCTTTGTCGCACCTTCTCCATCTTTGGCAAGCATTTTTGAAAGTTCGGCAGACACATATTCCAGACCACCTAGAAAAGCGTTGTAATCGCTGCCTTCGCATGTTATTTCGGAATTGCCGGCTAAACCGTTTGCCAATAACAGTACCTTGTCGCATACGCTGGTATCACCATCAACTGAAACACGGTTAAAGGATTTATCAACAGTATTACTCAGTGCTTTTTGGAGAAACTCTTTGGAGACGGCAGCATCAGTCAGTAAAACACCTATCATCGTCGCCATGTTTGGATGAATCATCCCGGAACCCTTTGCCATACCAAAGATTGAGACCGTTTTTCCCGAAAGCTCAAGCTGAACAGAAACCAGTTTGGGAAAGGTGTCTGTAGTCATGATGGCTTCAATGGCGTTGGCTGCACCATCGGTGCTTAATTGGACGAAGGCCTCCTGAAGACCGGTTTCTATTTTTTCCATGGGCAGACGGTACCCGATAACACCTGTAGAGCCGAGCAACACCTGCTCTTTTTGGCAACCCAGCAAATTGGCGACAAACGCTGCAAAGCGCATTGTATCAACATCTCCTTCAGGTCCGGCGCAAGCATTGGCATTACCGCTGTTGATAGCAATCGCCTGAATCGGGTTGGCTATCTGCTTCATGGACCATTTCAGTGAATGGCCCTTAACGACGTTCTTTGTAAACACACCGGCTGCAACTGCCGGTTTATCGGAGATGATCAAGGCCAGATCACGTTTCCCGTTTTTCTTTATCCCACATGCTACGCCTGCAGCTTTATATCCCTTTGGTAATTGAACGTTCTTCTCCATATTCATCCCTCCAAATGATTAAATATACATTCGATTGCATAATTATACAATGAACAATTCCTGAAGTCAATATCTATTTTCTCTTTCTTTCAGCAGCCAATTCAGCTATCGTTGACAAACGAACAGCTATTCGATAAGATTGACATGAACCTCTCGCCATTGGCAAATTCAGGAGCAATGGAGGATACTATGCAGGAATACTTCGAAAAGCTGAAACAAACCGAGCAGCACTTGCGGCTGAAGATTCATAAAAGCCCCTATATCGCAATTGTTTTGGGCTCGGGTCTTGGTAACCTGGCAAACACCATCCAAAACAAGCTTGAAATCCCTTATGATCAAATTCCCAACTTCCCTAAAACCACTGTGCCCGGGCATGATGGACGACTAATCTTTGGGCAGCTGGCTGGAAGGGACATTGTGGCCATGAAGGGGCGTTTTCATTATTATGAGGGCTGGGATATGAACGATGTGGTTTTCCCTTTGCGCATCTTCAAGCTTCTCGGGGTTGAAAACCTGATTCTGACCAATGCTGCAGGGGGAATTAACACCCAGTTTAAACCAGGTGATCTGATGCTGATCAAGGACCATATCGGCTTTCTTGCAGACAATCCTCTCAGGGGTTTGAATATGGATCAGTTTGGACCCCGCTTCCCCGACATGTCTCAGGTTTATGACCGGGAGATGGTGGAGATTTCTGCCGAGTGCGCCATAAAGCTTCATTATGAGATCCGCAGAGGCGTATACGCCTATGCAAAAGGGCCTTCCTTTGAAACCCCCGCTGAGATAAAGGCATTTCGTGGCCTTGGAGCAGATGCTGTGGGAATGTCAACCGTACCGGAGGCAATAACGGCGCGTCACATGGGAATGAAGATTCTCGGTATATCCTGCATCACCAATATGGCTGCCGGCATTCTAAAACAGACGCTGAACCACGAAGAGGTGATGGAAACAGGCAGGAGGGTTCAAGAGAAGTTTTCCAGTCTCGTCACTGAAATCGTGAAATGCTGGCCATAACCATAATAGCAACAGAAGCGGGTTTTCCCCCGCATTTGATAAAATGCTCGCAGGTCGTTGGTATTTGTGTAACAAATACCAACTAGTTGCACACAAAACGCGCAAGTCGGGAGTGTACCGCAGGCTTCAACCGAGGAACACTCCCCCTGAAGGCGCTTTCAGCGCCCGTGTTTTGGCGCACAATTCGCGCAAGCGCTCATTGAATTTACCGCTCATGTTGGGTTTAGAAAAGCAACATCCTCCGCTTAAGCTCCAACCTTCGCTTTCTTCCTTCTGTTCAGCTTGACTTTACGAAAAACCGAAGAAACAATCAAAATACTAAAGGCGATCAGGATTGCCTTTGCCACAGCAGAAACCCCGAAAGCGGTGGCAGCGGAATAATCTGCTTCGGTGAGGGACTGAATGGTGCGATATGCATCAACGCCTGGTACAAGGGGAAAAACCCCGGGGATCGAGAAAATGGTGGATGGGGTTTTGCGGACTCGGGCCATCACTTCGCTGTATATCGCCACTGCTGCGGCCCCTAAAAAAACCGATACCAACGCTGCGCTCGGATACAGCAATAAAAGCCAGTCGTTCATAAACCTGCCTATCATGCCTGCAAGGCCGGCCCAAATCAAGTTTTTCCTGTCAACATTGATCAATACGGCAGGGCACAGGCTCCCAATAAAAGCAACAATAAACCGTGTCATGTTCACCTCCGAACCTGCTAAACCAGGCGTGGAACAACTGATATGGCCAACCCGGCACCCAGGCCAATGGCTAATACCGTTAATACGGCTTCTCCCAGTCGTGTTAACCCGCTGACCAGATCTCCGGCCAGCAAATCGCGTACTCCGTTTGTCATGGCCATTCCCGGCAGATACAGCATTACCGATGAAATAATCATGATATAAACCTGCGTACCCGATACAACAAGTGGAGATAAAAGGCTTAAAAAGCTGCAGACAAACCCTACGGCGAAGTTGTTCAGGAAGGGCAGGTATCCGGAACGAACCATTGTCAGGTTCAGCAGGTGAACAACAGCACCGATACCAAGCACTGACAATGCGTCCTTCAGGCTTCCGCCAAACAGCAGCGCATAGGCAAAGGTGACCGTGGATGCACAAATAAACCTCAGCCAGGCCGGGTATTTACGGGTGGCCTTAATCGCTTCCAGTTGCCGGAAGGCCTCTTCAGGAGAAACAGGGTGTGCAGCCAGGGCTCTTGAAAAGGTGTTAATGCGGTCAATTTTTGTTAAATCCAACGTCCTGACCTTGATTCTTCTCACGGAGGTCTCGGTTTCATCCTGTGGGGAGCGTACGGTTAGAAAAATCCCTGTCGGAAGCACGATGGATTCACAGGAAAACCCGAAACCATTGCATATTTTGGTGATGCTTTCTTCTACCCGATAGGTTTCCGCACCATTGCGCAAAAGAATCTCACCGGCTTCCATCGCAATGGACATGACAGACTGAAGTTCCATACCAATATCCTTTTCAATTCGTCTATTTTCATGCATTTGCCGCAGACATTCATTATCGGCAGTAATTTTTTCCACTACTCACATTATACCACCAGCAGGAAATTCGAACACGGGATTTGATAAATGCCGTCAGATGTTATCTCCCTCGGGTATTCTCATTTTAACGGGTGAAAACGTGAATCGGGCATAACCCAAAAGCTGTTTTTATCAGGCTATATAAATCAATTTAGTTGAACTACCATAAGAAAAGTGAATATGAAGTATTTTTGGCTGTACATAATTGTAGATTTTCTTGAACAACCCTTTTTCAGATGATATAATAAGGTTGTCTGGAATAAAAACCGCAAGACAGTTTATCAATATCAAATTTCTAAAACGTGTTTTTGCTAAAAACCTTTCTGGTGGTCAAAATATCAGGTGTGTTGTTCAGTTAAAACAACATTGACAAGGAGAATGAATATGAAAAGTATGATCCGCGATATCAACCTGGCAGCATCCGGCAAGCAAAAGATTGAATGGGTTCGCCGGTTTATGCCCATTTTAAGCCATCTGGAGGAGGAGTTCAAAAAAACCAGACCCCTCGAAGGTGTAAAAATATCTCTATCCATTCACCTTGAAGCAAAAACGGCTTATCTGTCAAAGGTTCTTGCCGCTGCGGGGGCCCAGATGGCGGTTACCGGCAGCAACCCCCTGTCAACGCAGGACGATGTGGTGGCGGCACTGGCATCCGACGGTATTGATGTTTATGCATGGTATGATGCAACCCCGGAAGAATATCAAATGCATCTTGACCGCACGCTGGAATTTGGCCCCCAGATCATCATCGATGACGGCGGTGATTTGGTTCATTTGCTGCATACCACCAAAAAGCATCTGCTGGAGGGCGTTTACGGTGGCTGTGAAGAAACAACAACCGGAATAATGCGCCTTTTGGCCATGGAAAAACAGGGTGTTTTGAAAATTCCGATGATGGCTGTGAACAATGCCATGTGCAAGCATCTGTTTGATAATCGTTATGGCACGGGTCAATCCGTTTGGGACGGTATCAACAGAACAACAAACCTGAATGTTGCCGGCAAAACGGTTGTTGTTGCAGGTTACGGCTGGTGCGGCAAAGGAGTGGCGCTTCGGGCGAAGGGCCTTGGGGCCAGTGTGATTGTCACCGAGGTTGATCCGGTAAAGGCCATAGAAGCGGTTATGGACGGTTTTCACGTGATGACCATGGACCAGGCTTGTGAAGAAGGAGATATTTTTGTAACTGTAACAGGCTGTGAAAAGGTTATCATTGGCCGGCATATGGAAAAGATGAAAAACGGTGCCGTTTTGTGCAACGCAGGGCATTTCAATGTAGAAATCTCACTACCCGATCTGGAAGCGCTTTCCTGTGAGATCACACAGTCAAGAAAAAACATTACAGGCTACACCATGAAAGACGGACGTACATTATATCTTTTGGGTGAGGGCAGGCTGGTCAACCTTGCCTGCGGGGATGGCCATCCCGCTGAAATCATGGATATGAGCTTTGCAGTACAGGCTTTTGCAGTTCTCTACATCCTGGAGCATCATCAGCAGCTAAAGCCCGGTGTTTTTAACATTCCAGAGGAGATCGACCGGAAAATCGCCTTTCAAAAGCTTTCGTCCATGGGCGTTTCCATCGATCGGCTCACGGAAGAGCAAGAAAGTTATATCCACAGTTGGAACGGATAAACTCCTGCTTCTTCAGGAAGTTGGCGGGTTCGCTGCATCAGCAGACACAGCTATAGAAAACAGGGGGTTACCTGGGAATGGAACTGGACAGAGAAATATTGAACATGGAAGAAGCCGCCGAACTGTTTGGCGTCAGTATTAAAACTTTTATCAAGCTTTTAAGGGAAGAAAATGTACCAGCCAGAAAAATCGGGCGTGAATGGCGCTTTTCAAAAAGCGCTCTTGTAGCCTGGCTGTCTCAGGGAAGCTCCAAAACCTATTCTTCCAGTGAGCAGGATACCCGGCAGTTTTTCGAGCAGATCGCTCCAAAATGGGAGGAGATCAATGCAGCATTATATGATCGGAACATCGTCGGCAAGCTGTTGGAATCGGGCCTTCTCACAACGGGTATGACCGTCCTTGATTATGGATCGGGTGATGGCTATATCTCCAGGGGCATCGCTTCCGGGGTTGAAAAGATCATAGCGATGGATATGTCGGGGTCCATGCTCGACGAGTTGGAAAGAAAAGCAAAGGCCCAGGGTATTTCCAACATAATCACGGTGGAATGTGAAGAAAGCGAGGTTCCGTTCCGCGACGAGAAGGTGGACTTGGTTTGTGCCTCCATGATTTTGCACCATATGGAGCTGCCTAAGAACATCATTTCCGAGTTCTACCGGGTGCTGAAGCCCGAAGGGGTTTTATTTATTGCTGATCTGATGCCCCATGATGATGAAGACTTCCGTATAAGCATGCACGATTACCACAAGGGACTGAACCCTATTGCGCTTGAACAGTGGCTTCTCGATGTAGGGTTCGGCAGCCTGAATATCGAAAAGCTGCCTGACGCGGTAAAAGGCGAAAAAAGCATATTCGTCCTCACCGCGGTAAAGGTTGGCCCTGTATGATCTGGGGGTTGGCCGGGGCGCTCATCATCATATTGTTCATTCTGGTTCGGATCACCACAGGGCGCAGGCAAAGCTTGCCGGAAAAACCCCCGGAGCCCGTTCCGCCCGGGAATGTCAGCATATTTATGGACATCAAAGGAAATATGCACATCATCCCTTTTGCCATGGACAAGCTAAAAAACGGAAGAGCGTCCGAGTATCCGGTAACGCTGACAGTGCCTTATTCTTCGCAGGAGGCCGGTACTGCCGTCAGAAAAGGCCTTGGCCTGTCGGACACAGGGAAAAGCCTGTCCAGCGAAGATTTAATGAAGAATCTTGGATATTATGACTGGAAAGATTATTCGAAAGAGAAAAAAAGCGTATCGGTTACCTGCAAAAACGCGGAGGTGGTGCTGAATTCCACCATTCGACGGCCGGATGGCTCGTTTGTTTTCCGTATTCGGGGCTATGAACGGGTGCTTCCCGACAGGCTGCCAGATAAAGCTTTGGGTGAAGCTGTTCTGGAATTAATGAAGTTGTCCCGCTAAAACCTGCAATTGCTGCGTTAAGTGGTTATTATGCCAGGCTCAGAATATGCAAAAGAAAAGGTGTGGTTTAAGTGAGTGAAAAAAAGAAGTTGAAGGAAGAGGACCTCTACCAACCGGTGCGAAGCTATTTTGAAGGCCTGGGTTATGTGGTGAACGGAGAAGTTTTACACTGCGATGTAACGGCGGTGAAAGACCAGGTGCTTGTTGTTATAGAAATGAAAACAAGCCTGAATCTGGACGTCATCCTGCAAGCCGTTCAACGCCAGAAGATCGCTGATTTTTCCTATATCGCCGTCCCTAAAAACAGTAAAATCATGCATAAAAAGCGATGGCTGAACATCTGCCATCTTCTAAAGAGGCTTGAACTGGGGTTATTGCTGGTCACAGTGCAGAAGAAAGGTTCATCGGTTGAGGAAGCCCTTCAGCCATTGCCCTTTGACAGGGTGAAAAGCATATCATCCTATAAACGCAAACGAAAAGCGATGATTCATGAAATCCACGAAAGGCATGGCGATTACAATACAGGAGGCAGCACCCGAATAAAGCTGGTCACGTCATACCGGGAGACAGCTATTCAAATTGCAGTGATTCTAAAGGAATACGGTTCATGCGCAGTTAAAAAAATAAGAGAAGCCGGAAAGCTGCCTGAAAAAACAGGGAATATCCTTCGTGACAATCATTACGGATGGTTTGAAAGAGAAAGCCACGGTGTATACAAGCTGACAGAAAAAGCGCTGGCCGAGCTGGAAAATTACACTGAATTGACCGGCTATTACAGCAATAAACTGATAGACCTCAAGAATGAAAAACAATCAGATGGCAATTATTGAATGGCCACAGAAAGAATACGATAAATTTATCGAGGTTCCCGGAAAAAAGCATAAAACATCTAAACATAATTTCCGGGACGTGATATAATATCATATGGGTGTCAGGATAAACTAAAGAGACTATCATAAACTATTATTTATCCGATACCAAATGAAAAAATAGGAGGGTAATATTGTGAAAAGAACAGGAAGAATTCTGTCGGTACTCCTGGTTGTCCTGATGGCTGTGACCATGCTGGTTGGCTGTACGGGAGGCACAGGCGGAGCAAACTTCAAGGTAGGAATGGTTACCGATGCAGGGACCATCGATGACAAATCCTTTAACCAGGGCACCTGGGAAGGCGTTGTTAGGGCAGCAGATGAACTGAAGATTGAAAAGAACTATATTAAACCAGCCGGTACCACAGAAGCCGATTACCTGAAAGAAATCGGAAACCTGTATGACGCGGGCTTTAAATTGATCGTAGCCCCGGGCTTCAAGTTTGAAACCGCTATTTTCCAGGCGCAAACCAAATATCCGGATGCCAAATTTGTTATCATCGACGGCAGCCCTCACGCGGGTGACTACAATGTTGTAGTTGGAAAGAACACCGTATCCATTTTCTATGCAGAAGAACAATCCGGTTTTCTGGCAGGCGTAGCAACCGCTCTGCAACTAAAGGAAGGCGATCTGGGCTTCATCGGCGGAATGGAAATCCCCGCTGTCCAGAAGTTCAATTGGGGCTTCCAACAGGGTGTAGCTTATGCCAACAGCAATTTTAGCACAAACATGAGTATCAAGGCCGAGAATGTTATTTACCAGGGTTCCTTTGACAACGTTGCAGCAGGCCAGCAGCTTGCCGCCCAAATGTATGACAAGGGCGTCAAGGCAATCTTTGCTGCTGCAGGCGGCGTTGGTATTGGTGCTATCAATGAGGCAAAAACAAGGGCCGCTGCAGGTGAAGCAGTATGGGTTGTTGGTGTCGACGTTGACCAGTATTCCGAAGGCATTTATGCCGATGGCAAATCTGCTATTCTTACTTCTGCAATGAAGAGAATCGACCAGTCTGCATATGATATGGTCATGGCTGAAAAGGATGGCAAATTCCCTGGCGGGCAAATCCTTACCTTCAATGCAAAGAACAATGGCGTAGGTATTCCCAAAGAAAATCCGAACCTGGATGATGACGTGGAGAAAAAGGTTGCACAGGTTTTCAAGGATATTCAGGATGGTAAGATCAACGTTGCCGCCGAACAGGGCAGTCTGATCAAATAATTCTAAAAAACCAAATCGTTTTCCGCTGTGCCATCTGTTGATCAGATGGCACAGCTATTAATGGGAATTTCAGGGGGTTGCCCAATGGAATTTATCGTAGAAATGTTAAACATCCGTAAGGAGTTTCCCGGCGTGATTGCAAACGATGATATCACGCTGCAGGTTAAAAAGGGTGAAATTCATGCCCTCCTCGGCGAAAACGGGGCGGGGAAGTCTACATTGATGAGCATTCTGTTCGGCTTATATCAACCCGACGGCGGCGTCATCAAGATTCGGGGGCAGGAGGTCAGAATGACCGACCCGAATGTGGCCAACACTCTGGGCATCGGAATGGTACATCAGCACTTTCAACTGATTCATAATTTTACTGTCACAGAAAATATTGTTTTGGGTTTAAAGGGTGAAAAGGCAGACCTGGCAAAGGCCACAAAGAAAGTGAAAGAGCTGTCAGAGCAATACGGCCTGTATATCGAACCACAGGCAAAAATAGAAGACATTTCAGTGGGCATGCAGCAGCGCGTTGAAATCATGAAAATGCTCTACAGGGACGCAGAACTGCTGATATTTGACGAACCGACTGCCGTGCTTACACCACAGGAAATTCAGGACTTAATAAATATCATGAAAAATCTGATAAGAGAGGGAAAATCTCTGATCCTGATCACGCATAAATTGAAGGAAATAAAGGCTATCGCCGACAGATGCACTATCATCCGGCGGGGAAAGAAAATAGACACTGTTACGGTTTCACAAACCACAGAGCAGGAAATGGCCGATAAGATGGTGGGAAGAACAGTTTCGTTCAAGGTGGAAAAAGAGCAGGCAGAACCAGGTGAAGTCATTCTGGAACTGGATAAGCTGTCTGTCAGGAACCAAAAGGTACTTGGACTGAAGGGTTTTTCTCTTGCTGTAAGGGCAGGAGAAATCTTGGGTGTTGCCGGTGTGGATGGAAACGGTCAGTCCGAGCTGGTAGAGGCCATTTCGGGCCTGGCTCGGGTTGAATCGGGTACAATCCGGTTAAAGGGCAGAGATATAACCACGCTGCCTGTAAGGGAAAGAGTGAATGCAGGCCTGGCGCATATTCCGGAGGACCGTCACAAGCACGGCCTTGTCATGGAATTTTCCATCGAAGATAATCTTGTACTGGAAAAATATAACACCCCTCCTTTCTCCAAAAGAGGCATCCTGAACCGCGAGATGATTTCCAAACATGCAATGCAGGTGATGGAGCTGTTTGATGTGCGTGCAGGGCAAGGCCAGTTTTCACCCGCTCATACCCTTTCCGGCGGTAATCAGCAAAAGGCTATTGTGGGGCGTGAAATAGACAGCAACCCCGATCTGCTGATCGCCGTACAGCCTACAAGAGGGCTGGACGTAGGTGCTATCGAGTATATTCACAGGCGACTTGTTGAGCAGCGGAACAAGGGTAAGGCGGTTCTTCTGGTGTCTTTGGAGCTGGATGAAATCATGAACCTTTCAGATCGTATCGCCGTGGTATGCCATGGCGAACTGGTGGACGTGGTGGATTCCGATAAAACCAATGAAAATGAAATCGGCCTGATGATGACCGGTATCAAGAAGGAAAAAACGGAGGAAACGCAATGAAAAAAGGGTTAAACAGTGAGCTTTTAAAAGCACTGGCTGCCGTTTTCCTTGGTCTTGTAGCCGGTGCGATACTGATGCTGGTCATTGGGAAAAACCCTGTGATGGGTTATGTTTCTTTGTTCCGCGGAGGCTTGATGAATGCCGAGAGAATCGGCAATACCCTTGCAACCGCAACCCCCCTGATCCTAACAGGCTTATCCGTGGCGTTTGCATTTCGCACGGGTTTATTCAATATTGGCGCAGCCGGTCAGATGCTGATCGGTGGCTTGTGCGCTACCGTCGTGGGGCTTTCCTTTTCATGGCCCAGGCCTTTGCTGCTATTGGTGATGTCCTTATCTGCTATTCTGGGGGGCGCAATCTGGGGTATTATTCCAGGGTTTCTCAAGGCAAGGTTCAACGTAAACGAGGTGGTTGCCACCATTATGATGAACTGGATCGCCTATTGGTCCGTATATTATATTGTCCCTGCCTATTTTAAGGGAGAATTTCTGGAAACCGAATCGGCCAGGCTGCCAGAGATGGCTTCCCTGAAGGCACCCTGGCTCACAGGGTTGTTTAAAGGGTCCTACATCAATCTGGGCTTATTTTTGGCTATAGCCGCTGTTGCGGTCATTTCATTTCTGCTGAACAGAACGACTTTAGGATACGAGCTAAAGGCTGTTGGCTTCAATCGCCATGCTTCTGAATATGCCGGTATTTCAGTAAACCGTAATGTGATTCTGTCCATGATGATCGCAGGTGCTCTGGCAGGGCTTGCCGGTGCCACGTTCTATACGGGATACGCTTCAAACATACAGATCGGTGTTCTTCCCACCCAGGGCTACGATGGTATTGCCGTATCGTTACTGGGTGCCAATTCACCCTGGGGTGTTTTTGCTGCAGCCGTTTTCTTTGGAATGCTTCATTCGGGGAAAGGGTTCATGAATGCCATGACGAAAATTCCACCGGATATTTCCGATACGATTATTGCTATCATCATCTACTTTACTGCCACCAGCCTTTTAATCGAAAAGATATGGAACCGGCTGAGAAAGAAAAAAGGAGGCAAGGCATAATATGTGGGAAATTGTTCGTCAAATCTTTCCGTATGCCATCGCGTTCACCATTCCGCTTCTGATCACAGCATTGGGTGGGCTTTTCAGCGAAAGAAGCGGCATTGTCAATATCGGCCTAGAGGGGCTGATGGTGATGGGCTTTTTTGCAGCCGCGCTTACCATTTACAAGCTTGAACCTGTAATGCCCAACGCAGGGTTGCGTGTTCTGTTGGGGCTTGTGGCTGCTATCGTCGCCGGAATGTTGTTTTCATTGCTTCATGCCGTAGCCAGCATCAACATGAAGGCCAACCAGGTGATCAGCGGTACTGCCATCAACATGATGGCCGGAGCCTTAACCGTATATCTTGCAAGAACGATTACCGGCAGCGGAAATATCCTGATTACCGCTGGTGTTACCCGCTTCGACGTTCCCGGTCTGGTAAAAATTCCGGTACTGGGGCCTTTGCTATTCCGTCAGACCTATATTACCACATGGCTTGTTCTGGCACTTCTTGCGGTAAGCTGGTATCTGCTGTACAAAACGCCCTTTGGGCTGCGTCTGAGAGCTTGCGGAGAGCATCCCCATGCTGCTGCTTCCGCAGGGATCAATGTTTACCGTATGCGTTATTTCGGGGTGCTGGTTTCTGGTGCTTATTCCGCATTGGGCGGGGCGATCATCCTGTTAACCTATTCCGGAGAGTTCAGCGGAAGCGTCAGTGGCCTTGGCTTTTTGGCGTTGGCTGCACTCATCTTTGGTCAGTGGAAACCGCTGGGTGTTTTGGGTGCATCCTTCTTCTTTGGTTTTGCAAGCACCATCGCAAACGTATCCCAGGCTATTCCGGCATTAATGACTATTCCACCCATCCTGTTGAAAACCTTCCCCTATATCGTAACACTTGTGGCACTGGTTCTGTTTTCAAAGTCCTCACAAGCGCCAAAGGCCGAGGGTATTCCGTTTTAAACAGTTGAAACAGCATGAATTTGGAGGAAATATATGAAGTACAATCACGATACCGGGGCAGGACGCAACATCGCTTGCGACTATAAAAACCCAATGCTTTCTGCCGAAGAAAGAACACGGGATCTGTTGTCCAGGATGACCCTTGAAGAAAAGGTGGGGCAACTGGTACAGATCCCGTACAGCGAAATCACCCGTGAAGATGCAGTGGAATGGGTAGAGAAAAGGTTTGCGGGTTCTTTCCTGCACGTTCTAGGCGAAGATGCGCAAAAGCTGCAGGAACGGGCGATGAAAACCCGGCTTGGCATTCCATTGATGTTTGGCATCGATGCGATCCACGGCCATTCCTTGTACAACGGTGCTACGATTTTCCCGACACAGCTTGGCATGTCTTGCTCGTGGAACCCCGATTTGATACAGCAAATGGGAAGAGTAACCGGCCGGGAGGTAGCCGCTGACGGCCTGCATTGGACCTTTTCTCCCGTCCTGTGCATTGGCAGGGATCTGCGCTGGGGCCGTATCAACGAAACCTTCGGGGAGGATCCGTATCTGATCGGAGAGCTGTCTGCCGCTATTATCAAGGGCTACCAGGGAAACGCATTAAGCGATGATGACAGCATCCTTGCCTGCGCGAAGCATTATCTTGCCTACGGTGAAAGCACGGGCGCCCGGGATGCCCAGGAAACGCCTATCTCCGAACGTAAGGTAAGGGAGATTTTCCTGCCGCCGTTTAAAAGGGCGGTTGAAGCAGGCTGTGCCACCTTTATGAGCGCTTATCTTGCCATAGATGGCACCCCGGTCACCATCAACAGGAAATACCTGCGCACCATTCTGAAGGAAGAACTCGGATTTGACGGTTTTGTCGTCACCGATTGGAACAATACCGGCACTCTGGTGGATGTTCAGTATGTTGCCTCCGAAATCAATGAAGCTGCAACGATGGCTGTTGAAGCCGGAAATGACATGCTCATGTCAACGCTGCAAAGCTATGACGCATTGCTTCGATCTGTAAGGCAGGGAAGGCTTGATGAAAAGATCATTGATGAAGCAGCGGGGAGAGTTCTGAAAATCAAGTTTGCCATGGGCTTGTTTGATAACCCCGGCAAAACCAGGTATGAGAAAAAGGCCGATATTTTTGCCTGCCCACAGCATCTGGCAGTGAATGAGCAGCTTACCCAGGAAAGTATTGTGCTGTTAGAAAATAAAAACAATTTGCTGCCCCTGGGAGGTAATATACGTGAAATCGCCGTGATAGGCCCCAATGCTGATGACATCAAGGCACAATTCGGGGATTGGACATTTTTCACACATCCCCATCCTCATCCTGAAGCAGTCCCTCAAATACCCGTATATACCATGCTGAACGGCATCCGCAAAGAGAGTGAACGCAGGGGAATTCGGGTAAACTGGCATCAGGGCTGCGATATCATGGATGAAAATGATCAGGATATTGCAGGTGCGGTATCTGCAGCAAAAACTGCAGATGCCATCATTGCGGTCGTTGGAGACTGCCGGGATCAGAATGGGGAAACCAGGGACAGGGCAAACCTGGATCTCTCCGGAGCGCAACTGGATCTTTTAAAGGCTTTAAAAAAGACTGGGAAACCGCTGATAATCATCCTTGTAAACGGAAAACCCCTTAGCGTGCCGTGGGTGAAGCAAAATGCCGATGCCGTGCTGGAAACCTTCAACTCCGGTATGTTCGGCGGAAAAGCAACAGCGGATATCCTTTTTGGAAATACCAACCCCAGTGGAAAGCTATCCATTTCATTCCCCTACCACTCAGGGCAGCTGCCGGTCTATTATAATCAGCTCCCGGGCTGGCACGGCGGCAAATACATGGATATGCCCGCCGAGCCGCTGTACTCCTTTGGTTACGGATTGTCTTACACACAGTGGCAGTACTCCAACCTCAGGCTTTCCAGCACGGAATGCGGGGCTCAGGGAAAAGTTGATGTCATGATTGACCTGACGAATGCTGGTTCCGTTGATGGGCATGAAGTTGTTCAGCTTTATGTCAGAGACGATGTCAGCTCGGTGGTAACCCCGATAAAGCAGCTGAAGGGTTTCCAAAAAGTGTTTGTGAAAGCGGGCGAAACCATGACGGTGACTATTCCATTGGATATCTGCGCTCTTTGTGTTATCCGCGAAGACGGAACTGAAGCTGTAGAACCGGGCACCTTTACCATTATGGTTGGCCCGGACTCCAGGGATGAAGTGCTTTTGAAAGTAAAGCTGGAGATAAAGGAAATATAAATGATATCGGATAAGAATATCTTTGATGCCTTTCAACAGCATTTGATGGAGGATGAAAAGCCATCGTTGTTTTTGAAGACCATGGAGGAAAAGGGGCTGTTCAACAGCGGTTTTCCATTCACCCTGCTTGGTGCGTTGAAGAAAACCGAGCAGAACCCAACCCATCATCCCGAAGGTAATGTGTGGAACCATACGCTGCTGGTTGTGGACAATGCCGCCCTTCTGCGCGAGCAGAGTGAAGACAGGGCTGTTTTCATGTGGTCCGCATTGCTGCATGATATCGGCAAACCTTCTACAACCATGTTCAGGAAGGGAAAGCTCACCTCCTATGATCACGATAAGGTTGGAGAAAGGCTTTCAGAAGAATTTCTCACCACCTTTACGCAGGACGAAAGCTTTGTATTAAAAGTATCCAAAATGGTTCGCTGGCACATGCAGGTGCTGATGATAGTTAAAAACCTGCCATTCGCGAACATCAGCGCCATGGTTAAAGAGGTTCCGCTGCATGAAATTGCCCTTCTTGGCATGTGTGACCGGCTGGGGCGCGGAGAGGTCACACAGAAAATGTTTGACACAGAGAAAAGGAACATGAAGCATTTCCTTGAGAAATGTATGCCCTATGTGAAGGCCTAAACTTCAGCGATTTTGACTGCGTTTTCTTGCCAGAAGTTAATAAACGCGAATACATACCTTTAACCGGTGGCAAAATCTCTTAACCAGGGGTTAAAAAGTGTGTGCTGCGTTTACCGTTTACCCTAATCAGACAGAGAGCATAAATTGAACAGGTCGCTTTTGGGGAGTGTTCAAGTGGGTACACTCCCGTAGTACTGGGTTTTGACTCCAAAACTCGTGTATTGCAATTGAAAAGCAATAGCTTCTGTTACTATAACAATACAGATATTTTAAAAGTATTCTTTGTAAGATGGAGGAACAGAATATGCAGTATGGTTATTTTGATCAACAAGCCCGTGAATACGTTATCACCAGGCCCGATACACCCACCCCCTGGATCAACTATATTGGCAGCGGCAAATACGGCGGCATAGTCTCCAACACCGGCGGAGGATATAGCTTTCACAAGGATCCACAAAACAGAAGGGTTACCCGTTACCGATACAATAATATCCCCATGGACAGGCCCGGACGATACATCTATATTCGTGACGCGATCACCGGTGAGTATTGGAACCCCGGCTTTCAGCCCGTGCAAAGAAAGCTGGATGCCTACTCCTGCAGGCATGGGCTTGGTTACACCGTTCTGGAAGGGGAGTATAAGGGAATATCGTCATCGGTTACATACTTTGTGCCCGATGACAGGGATTTTGAAGTCTGGCTTGTAAAAGTAAAAAATCTCACCCATGTGCGAAAAACACTGCAGGTGTTCAGCTATTCCGAGTTTTGCTTCTGGCAGGCCGTTATGGATCAGCAGAATGTAGACTGGGTGCAGCAGATCAACCAGGGCCGATGCGAAGATGGCATCATCACCTGGCACCCGCATCATGTGAATAATGAAGCCGCATTCTTTGCCACTGCAGAAGAAATCAACAGCTTTGACACCAACCTGGAATCTTTTATGGGCAAATACCGATCCGAAGCCAACCCTGTTGCGGTAGAGCAGGGGATGTGCTCCAACTCCATCTCCTATCGCATGAATGGTGTGGGTGCATTCTGTGTGGATATAAGCCTGGAAGGCAACGAAGAATATGAAATGGTATTTATACTGGGCTTTTCCGAAGACAAAGCCTTTATAAAAGACCAGATAAGCGGCTACTTGAACCCCGGTGCAGCCCACGCAGCCCTTCAAAGGCTGAAGGAACACTGGAGCAGCTACATCGGAAAGCTGTCCGTTGACACACCCGATGCTGAGATGAACCTTTTTGTAAACACCTGGAACCAATATCAATGCAAGACCACCTTCAACTGGTCTCGTTTTGTATCCCTGTACCAGCTGGGGCTTGGCAGAGGAATGGGCATTCGGGACAGCGCCCAGGATACGCTTGGTGTTATGCATACGATTCCTCATGAGGCGAAGGAACTGATTGTGAAGCTGCTAAAATGCCAGTATACCGATGGCAGGATCTATCACCTGTTCTTCCCGTTAACCGGTGAGGGCGGTCAAGGGGATGCGCCGGTTAAGAAATTTGACTGGTACTCCGACGATCATCTGTGGCTGGCACTTGCTGTAAATGCCTATGTGAAGGAAACCGGCGATTTCAGCTTCCTGAATGAACAAGTAGTCTACAATGATAAAACAACCCAGGCAACGGTATGGGAGCACCTGGAGAAAGCGCTTGTGTTCACAAGCACCTGGAAGGGCCCGCATCAGCTGGCATTGGCCGGCAGAGCCGACTGGAACGATACATTAAACCTGGATACCGGCAAGGGTATTGCTGAAAGCGTCTTCACCTCGATGCTTTTCTGCAGATCCGCCCTGGAGATGATAGAACTGGCAAAATACCTGAACAGGACAGAAGACGCCGAACGGTATCAGGCGATGTATGAAGAAATGAAGGCCGCCATTGCCAAAACCTGCTGGGATGGCGAATGGTATATCCGCGCCTTTGATGATAACGGAAAAGTGATTGGTTCAAAGGAAAACGAATTCGGAAAGATCTTTATCAATTCCCAGGTATGGGCCATCATGGGCTGTGTAGCAGAGGGTGAATACAGCAAGAAATGCCTGGATTCGGTGCATACCTGGCTGAATTCCGAATACGGCATTGTAAAGGTATATCCCGGGTTCAACAAATATGACAATGACATGGGCGGCATCACCACGTATCCGCCCGGAGCGAAGGAAAACGGCGGTATTTTTGTGCATACAAACCCGTGGGCGATGGTGGCCGAAACCATGGTGGGCAACGGAAACAGGGCCTACCAGTACTACCGGCAGGTGCTGCCCGGCAGGCGCAATCAACAGGCGGAATTGCTGGAGGTTGAGCCCTATGTATACTGCCAGAATATCCTTGGCAAGGAGCACCCGCATTTCGGTGTTGGCCGGAACTCCTGGCTTTCAGGCGCTGCTGCATGGAACATGGTTGCAGCCAGCCAGTATATTCTGGGAATTCGCCCGGGCTATGACTCGCTGGTGGTCGATCCCTGCATTCCTTCGCAATGGAGCGGTTTCCGCGCCATGCGGGAATTCCGCGGGGCTGTATACAACATAGAAGTAAGAAACCCGAACAGGGTTTGCAAGGGTATTCAAAAGCTGCTTGTAAATGACGTTGAATGTGACAAAATACCTCTGATACCTCAGGGAACTAGCTGCAATGTGCTTGTTGTGATGGGCTGACAGCAGTAGAACTAAGAATTATGCGCAGGATGATTTCTGAAAAAATGATGGTTCCTGCGAAATCACTGATGCGTTCGTGTTTTGACACGTGCAAGTATTCTATGAAGGGAATGTACATCAGAGCAAGCTGGAGGGAAAGTTCACCCGTTTTTTGAGGGTGGCTTTCCCTCGTTCTGTTTTATGGAATTTCAGAGGATGGATATCATCGTCCATAACCCGGCATTCCTTCTTGCCTGCTTCATGGAACTTTATCCGGATTCAACAGTCTAATGGGGTGCCATATTTTTTTGTTGGAGGTAAACGTGATGAAAAAGAGAATCATAGCTTTAATTTTACTTATCGTTTCATTATCTGTCTTTGGCTGTGCGAAGATATCGAATTTGCCAATGGACAGTTCAGCCTCAGGGATGCAAGACCCGAAACCGAGTGCTCCGTCAAGCAGCGCTGGTATACCGGAAAAAGACGAAACAGCCATTGCGGATAAAAATGATGATGGGCCAAGCCCCGAAGAAAACAAGGATGAAGGCCAAACCGGTGAAGAACCAGGTTCCGAAGAAGACAAGGATGAAGGACAAATCAGCGAAAAACCAGTTTTCAAAGAAAACAAGAGCGAAGGGCAAATCAGTGAAGCGCTGAGTACTGCCAACCGCGAGTTCTCATGGAACCTTTTCAAAAAGCTGAACGCAGAGGATTCTTCTGAAAACATCTTTATATCTCCGTACTCCATTTCCAGTGCCCTGACCATGGCATTGAACGGGGCGGAAGGAAATACCCGTGTCGAGATGGAAAAGACTCTGCAATATAATGGATTAAACCGGGATGATCTGAACATAGGATATGCCAATGAAGCAAACAGGCTTTCGAAGCTGGATAAAAAGGTGAAGCTGCAAAACGCAAACTCCATCTGGATGAGAAGCAGCTTCGAAGTGAAAAAGGAATTTATCGAACTGAACAGAAGGTACATGCAGGCCGAGGTCCAGTCCCTTGATTTTAAGGATTCATCCTCAGCAGATGCCATTAACGGCTGGGTTTCGGAAAAAACAAACAAGCTGATCACAAAAATTATTTCACCGCCGATCCCGGATGATGTCATTATGTACCTGATCAATGCTATTTACTTTAAAGGGGAATGGACCACCGAATTCAAGCAGGAGAACACCCGGGAAAAAGATTTTTACGCGCTGGATGGTAAAACCGATAAGGTTCAAATGATGTTCAGAAGCGGTAGAATAGACTATTTAGACAATGATGAACTGCAGGCTGTTCGCTTGCCTTACGGTGATGAAAAGCTCAGCATGGTGGTGGTTCTTCCTAAAAAGGACCTCGACGGTTGGATAAACAGCATGAACGGGGATAAATGGAAGGGAATTCTTGCAGGCTTTAACCCTGTGTCTGATCTGCAGCTGCAAATCCCTAAGTTCAAGATGGAATATGGAATAAAGGAATTGAATGGCGTTCTTAAGGAACTGGGGATGAGGGAAGCCTTTACAGATGCAGCGGATTTCACTGGTATTGCAAACAATCTGTATATCAGCCAAGTTCTTCACAAGGCCGTTGTAGATGTAAATGAACAGGGAACTGATGCAGCGGCTGTAACAGCCGTAATCGTTGTAACTACGGCGTTCAGAGAACCTTTGACATTTACCGCAGATCGCCCGTTCTTCTTTGCAATCGTCGATAATGATCAGGGGAACCTGTTGTTTATGGGTAAAAAGATTACCGGCGACAGGGACTAAGAAGAAAAAGACATTTTGAAAGCAAAAAGCGGCATCCAATCAATCGGGATGCCGCTTTTTTGGGTGTGCCCAGCATGGGCGCAATCTAACGGGTGCAGGTCCGCTATGTAAACGGATATTTTCCAGTCTAATACTAGGATTTAGATGTTATCGAGCCTATAAGGTTCTAGCGAACGATGCCAATTCATCCCGCCCTTGGCTCTCGCCTTAAATGAGAACCAAGGTGGCGGGATGAATTTTCTTCAGAGCGTGCAGAAACATAAATCATTGCAACGTATGTATGGGCAGGTCTATTTTACCACAACATTTGCAAACCCTGCCTGACATCCGGGATTCAGGCCGGTGTAAATCCAGATCTCGTCATACGCGGAGATATCCACCTTAACGGACTTTATTTCGCCAGCCGGAAGCTGGCTTAAATCCTGAAGCATGTTTTCCATATCTCCACTGGGCATGACACAAAAAAGTCCGGCACCATTCTCTGGTTTATTCACTGTCTCAACCCAGGCATCAAACTGAAGTGTTTTAAACTCTTTCGTCGGGTTGCTGATCACCATAAATACTTCTCCAGACGGGAAGGGGCTTCCTTCCTCGAAGGACACCACAACAGCCTTATTGAAGGTTTTACCGGCAAATGAATACTGATCGTTTATATCAAAAGAGCCATATGAGGCAGCCACATACCAATACTCACCTTCGGGAAGCTCCAGCAAGGCTTTTCCCAAATCGGACTTTGGCTCGGGAGTGCTCGTGGGAGCAACAGTGGGTCTTGGCGTTGGTGTAGCTGCGGGCTTTAGTGTAGGGGTGGGTGTCGGTGGTTTTTCCACAGGGGTTGATTGCGGGGCTTCTGCCACTTCGATAGGAACTGCATCAGGTGCGGAGGTAGGCGCAGTAGGTATTTCCGTAGGGCTTGGATCTGGGGTTGCTGTTGGAGGCAGTGTAGGCACTATAGTGATTTTTTGTACCAGTGCAGTTGGCTGTGCATTTACAGGGGCATCGAGGTTCTTGTCTTTTTTGCAGCCATTAAGGGCAAATAACAGCAAAAATGTACAGATACATATGGATACTTTCTTCATTCGATTTTTCATGCTAATAAAAACTCCTTCATTCATTTTCTTACTTGGTTTGACTTCAAAAAAAATACATAGTTCCACTTCTCTATGTTGAAAGTTGTTTTTGTCGAGGATTGAATTAGCGGAGGGTTCTTAAAATAAAAAAGAACAGTTTCCTGTTCGTTTGGTTTACATAATTTAAATATTTGCTTAAACTTCTAGTATTGGATCATAGTCATAACTCTACATTTAGTATACGATAAAAACACCAAACTGTCAAGAAAAAATGAGAAAAACGGACTTTGGAGCAACCGACAGGTCCTGTGAAGAACAACGGCCTGTGGGAAAGGCTGAATACCATTTTGCTTTTATGACCATATCGGTTAAAATGGAATTCCGGGTTTCGGGATTGCCTTAGTGTCTCCGAAACTGCGGTAAAGCCTGAAAAAGTGTTTGGAAGATTGGCGCAGCTTACAAAACTTCATTTACAGGAGGGGTTATCCTATGCCGGAAATGAACCATCCGGATTATCCGGAAGAGAGCGAAAACCTGCAATACACGAAGAAATATGTGGAGAAGGCTTTGCAGAAAACCATTGAGGAAAAGGAGAGTATTGATCAAAAGGTTGATTATGGCTTTAAGCACGCCAATTCGGAGGGAAGCCAGGACTATATCGATCTGCTGGTGAATACGCGCATTCAGGGGTACCAGGCCATCCGTGTGAAAAACCTGACCAAGGCGGTTGATAAACCCTATTTCAGCCGGATAGACTTTCAAGAAGACACCTCTGATGTTCTGGAAAAGCTATACATCGGAAAAGTATCGCTGGCCAGGGAGGAAGATCAGAAGATATTGATCGTAGACTGGCGGGCTCCAATATCAAACCTGTATTATGAAGGCCGGCTTGGCGATGCGGCATACATTTGCCCGGACGGAAGCATCGAGGGAAAGCTTAGCCTGAAAAGACAGTTTACTATTGACGAAGGAAAGCTGTTAAACATCTTTGACATTGACATTACCACCAATGATGAGCTGCTGCAGTCCTGCCTGGGCGCAAACGCCGACAACCGGCTGAAAGACATCGTTTCCACCATTCAGGAGGAGCAAAACCGGATCGTCCGGGCTAATATGTGGAAGCCACTGATTGTGCAGGGGGCTGCCGGCAGCGGAAAAACAACCATCGCCTTACACCGTATTGCTTACCTGGTATACACCTTTGACAAAACCTTCGACCCGGAAAGCTTTATGATCATCGCACCAAACAAGCTGTTTTTAAATTATATTTCTGAGGTTCTCCCCGAACTGGGTGTTGACAGAGTAAAACAAACCACCTTTAAGGATTTTGCGATGGATCTGCTGCGAAAGAAGTTTAAGATTCAAGACGAGAACGAGAAACTTGTCAGCTTTTCCAACAGCGAACGAACTCCTGAGCAAAAAGCGGTGGACGAGCGGCTGAAGAAATGCTCCAGATTAAAGTGTTCTATGGAGTTCAAGGAGATAATTGATCGATATATTGCTAAGGTTGAAAAAAGCTATATCCCAAAACAGGATTTTCGTATTGGAAGAACCGTTGTTTACTCTTATGAGGAGATTAACGGACTTTTCCTCGTTGAGTATCAACGATGGCCTTTTGCCCAGCGTATTGATGAGATCAAAAAGCATCTGACCACAGGCCTGGAAAAGAAGAAACAGCAGATGAAAGCTGAGATCCAGCACAAGGGCTTTGAGTTCCTGCAAAAAGTGAAGAACAGCAGCAAAAACCCGGAGGAAAAGCAAAGCCTCATTCAACGGCTGTATCAACGGCAGGAGGAGGCGATTGCGGAGCTGGAGCAAAAGGTAAAAAAAGCTGTAAGAGAGTATGTTAAATTGATCGAAAAGCCGGATCCGGCGGAGTATTATAAGGACTGTATTCGAACAATTGTTGAAGATGCATCCCCACAGGATGGTTTTTATGCCATTCTTCCATTTCTGAAGGAAACCTCAGAAAAACTTTTCAGTAAAGGTTTTATTGAACTGGAAGACCTCGCGCCCATGATCTATCTAAAATATCGAATATACGGCATGGATGAGAAAATTCCGGTCAAGCACATTATCATTGATGAGGCGCAGGATTTTAGCGCTTTTCAAATCTATGTGCTGCGAAAAATCATCAAAGACAGCTCATTTACCATCCTCGGAGACATATGTCAGGGAATTCACTCCTACCGGGGTGTCCATTCGTGGGATGACATCAAACAAAATGTGTTCGAGGAAAAGGACTGCGAAATCCTCATGCTCGAAAAAAGCTACCGTACAACGGTTGAGATCATGGAAGCAGCAAACCGGGTGATTGATCATTTGCACCAGGATAGCATACCGAAGGGGCAGCCCGTCATTCGACACGGGGAGCCTGCTAAAATCCTGAAGCAGAAGAATACCCGGGAGACTGTGGAAAAGATAAAGCACATACTTCACACCGAAATAGGGCAACAGTTTAAATCCGCAGCGGTGATCTGCAAAACATTGGAGGAATGTCAAAAGGTATATGATGCTGTCAGAAAGGATATTCAGGATATCCATATGATTACGGGCAAGGAAGACGAATATAAAAGCGGTGTGGTGATTGTTCCGTCTTATCTGTCCAAAGGCCTTGAATTTGACATTGTGATTCTTTCCAATGCCAACAGCGCCCACTATCAGGAGGACGAACTGGATATCAAGCTGCTGTACGTCTCGATGACCCGCCCCCTGCATAAGCTATTCATTTTGTATGAAGGAGAATTGTCCCCATTACTTCATGAAGTACAATATGGTGACGTGTGCCGAGTACTTAGTTAGATTCACCTGATAAAATCAGTTTTTATGAAGCACCATGCTTCTAAAACATAAAAATTATGATCTTTGACACTTGAATATGTGAGTTCCCAGGCTTTATTCCCCGTATTAGGGCATCAA